>JAEURB010000491.1 GCA_016788435.1 Anaerolineae bacterium
AACCTGGCCCTGGTCACTTCCCATGCATGCACTGTTTTCCCCTCTCCCCGCGAACCGCTGTGTCTACGCGCGGTGCGTGGGAGAGGGGATCAAGGGGTGAGGGGTGGCAATCCGGCATCGCCTCGTGCCTGAACCATCAAACACCTACCCCTGTCAGGGGACGGAGGGTGAGGGCATTAGGACCGTATCTCAGTTTCAGCCCCTAATCATTGGGGGGCCGGCCAGAGCAGGGCGGGTGTAGAGTGGTGTTCATGACTGAATGACCAGAACGGCATTCTCAGTCAATCAGTCAAGACATACGCAGGAGGTTTGGGAGCTTGAGCGAAACCAGCCAGCGCGGCGCGGACCGAACGGCGCGCATCCTCGATGCGGCCGCGGACTTGTTCGCGCACTACGGCTACGATAAGACGACGATGGACGATATCGCCCGCGCCGCTCACGTGTCGAAAGGGGCGATCTACCTGCACTTCCGCAGCAAGGATGACCTGTTCGATGCCCTGATGCTGCGCGAAACCGATGTGCTGCAGGATACGACGATGGCCCGCCTGGAAGCGGATGGCGGCCATATGACCGTCTTCAGCCTCTACCGCCACTCGATTCAGGCGGCGCTCGAACGCCCACTTATCCGGGCCATGATGACCAGCAACCGGCGTGTGCTGGGCGACTTCATGGAGCGCGTCAAGCGGCAGCCGCAGTACGAGGACGCCATGGCCTTCCGGGGTGAGTTCGTTCGCCAGCTTCAGCAGGCGGCCCTGATCCGGGCCGATGCTGACCCCGAGGTGCTGGCCGCGATTATGATCGCAGTTCGCTACGGCTACCTCAGCCTGCCAGACCTCGTCGAGCGTCCACCCGCGCCGGAAGTGACCGGGGCGATGATCGCCGAAATGCTCCAGCGGGGGTTCGGCACTGAGTTTGGCGATAGCGAGGCCGGGTGCGCCGTGATGCGCCAGTTGTTCGAGCGCGGGCGGGATTTTCTGCAGGCTATGCGCGAGCAGAGAAGCCGCAGCGCCGCGCCGCCCGCCGGATGAACCTGAGTTCAGGAAGAATAAGGAAACCGGATGATGAATGAGCCTGTGCTGCAAACCGAGGCACTGAGTAAACACTATGGCGGCGGCAAGAAGCCCGTGCTGGCGCTCGACCAATTGTCCCTGACGGCCGATCGTGGAGAAATCTTCGGCTTCCTGGGGCCGAACGGCGCGGGCAAAACGACGACCATCAAGCTGCTGCTCGACCTGATTCGTCCAGACAGTGGTCACGCCCGCTTGTTCGGGTTGGATGTCAACCAGCACAGTGTCGAAATTCGCCGGCGGGTGGGTTATCTGCCGGGCGAACTGGCGTTGTGGAACGGCCAGACTGCCGCGCACGTCATCGCGTATTTCGGCAAGCTGCGGGGCGGGCTGGATGCGCGATTTGTGGGCGAATTGCAGCAGCGGCTCGAGTTCGACCCCGGCAAGAAGATCCGCGAGTACTCGTCGGGTAATAAGCGCAAACTTGGCCTGATTCTGGCCCTCATGCACAAGCCGGAACTGCTCATCCTCGACGAACCGACTTCGGGCCTCGATCCGCTGGTGCAGCAAACGTTCCTGCAATTGATGCGCGAGGCGCGGGCGGCGGGCCAGACCGTTTTCCTGTCATCTCACATGCTCAGCGAGGTACAGGCCATCTGCGACCGCGTCGGTATTCTGCGTGCGGGCAAGCTCGAAGAGGTCAAGCGTGTGAGCGACTTGATGAATCAGGATTACCGGGTGGTCACACTTCGGTTGCGTGAGCCTGCCTCGAACGGACTGTTCTCCAGTTTGCCGTCTGTGACCGGCCTCGAAGTCAACGGCCACCAGGCGACGTTCCGCCTGCAAGGCGATTTCAATCCGCTGCTTGATGCTCTGCGCGGCGTGTACATCGAGGATATCGGTGTGGCCGAACCCTCGCTGGAAGACATCTTCCTCACCTACTACGGGGACCACCCGACCAACGGCGTTGTTCCAACGGCCCAGAAGCAGCTGCGTCAGGAGGTGGCATCATGACCGGAAAGATCTTTGTCGAAACCCTGCGACGCAACTGGCGGATCATGCTGTACTGGGGCATCGGGATGGGCCTGTACGGCGTCATGATTACGGTGGCCGTCCTCGATGACAAGTCGCTGCAACAAATCATGCAGGTCATCGAGACGATGCCCAGCTTCATCATTCAGGGTTTCATGGGCGGCGCCGACATTGAGTTCATGTCATCGGCCGATGGCTATTTCGCCATCAAGTTCTTCTCGATGGCGCTTCTGATCTACAGTCTCTATGCCGTGACAGCGGGTTTGGCCGTGACGGCCAATGACGAAGACGCCGGTATTATGGATGTATTCCTGAGCATGCCGGTGCCGCGCTGGGCCGTGATGCTGGAACGGGCGCTGGCATTTGCTGTGATGATGATCGGTGTGCTGGCCCTGACCTACCTCGGCGTTCTGATCGGCTCTATGTTCGTGCCGCAGGTCAGCTATGATCTGGTGCACATCGGGGTCACCTTTGCCAACATCTATCCGAGCATGATCTTCGTGCTGTCTATGACGGTCCTGTTCGGCGTGTTGTTCCGGCGTCGTTCGGTGGCATTAGGGGTGACTGCGGCAGTGGTCGCCGGAAGCTATTTCCTGGATTTTGTGGCGAGTGGCGCTCCCGATTCATTCCTTGGAACGCTGGGGTACTTGTCGTACTTCCGGTTCAACGATGGGGTGAGGGTGATGCAGTTTGGCCTGGAACCCCTGAACATCGGCCTGCTGGTAGCGGTGGCTGTACTTCTGCTGGCGCTGGCGCTATGGCGCTTCCAGAAACGGGACATCGGCCTCTAGCAAGCTGCTCATTTGCCCATTCGCCCGGCGGGTGAGTAGACTCGGAACACCGCAAGGGTGGGGCGCGGAATGGTGCGCCCCGCCGCGTCTAGTGCCGCACACCGAAGGCGCGCTCCCGATGAAGCGATGGTCACTGCCTCTCATCCTCTTCGCACTGTGCGCGACCAGCCTTTTTCCGGCCCAGGGTCAGGCTGCGGCTACCCTCGCGGGCTGGGCTCCGGCTGATACCCAGGCCCTGCTTCAGGTCAATCTCGCCAACCGTACCGTGACCCTGAATAAACTCAACGTCGGCCTGTTTATCGGTTCGTATCTTCAGCCCATGCGGCCCCCGGTGGACGGCGTGCAGCCGTTCGACGCCTTCTTCCCGCTCGACATGCTGGACCTGGAATCGGCGTCCTTCGCGCAACTCGTGCTGCCCTGGCTCGGCGACTCGCTGGCGCTGGCCTACCGGACGCTTGACTTGCCAGATGGCGTGAATCCCGATGATGTGCTCCTCATCCTGCCTGCTAGCGACTCGTTCGAGGCGGCAGCCGCGCTGTCGGGCGCCGTCGCGGGGCAGGACTTGCTGCGCCCCGAAGTGTCGCCCGGTGGTGCGCTGTACGTAGGCGACCAGTCGGCGATTGCGCTCACGCCATCGGTGGTGCTGATTGGTGGCGAGGCGCTGGTGCGTGCCGCGCTGGCGGCAGGGGCGGGTGAAGCTCCCTCTCTGGCCGAAGCCGCTGACTATCAGGCCATCACGGCTGCGCTGCCTGCCCAGCCAGACGTATCACTGTTCATGCGCGGTGCGTCCGCGGCCTCGGCGCTACCCGCCTTATTGAGCCTGAACGGTGAAGCTGCGCCGCTGCTGGCGAGTTACGGATCGGTGCTGGCGAGTCAGTCCGGCATTGCTCTTCCGGCCAGCCTGCTCTTGCAGGGCGAGGCGGAGGCGCTGGGCGTGGCGCTCGATTTGGCCGTGTCGCGCAGCCTGGTGAGTGCCGAAATCGCGCTTCTGATGCCCGATGAGATATCCGAAGTTGTGCCAGATTTCCGGGAAGACCTGCTGCATGCGGTGCCGCGCAGCGCCATGCTCGTCTACAGCACGGCGAACGCGGCGCTGCTGACTGATAAGGCACTGGCGGCGCTTCCATTTGCCTCATCCGGCCCGTCGCTCTTGAGCGCGCTCCCGCTTCAGCCCTCGACGGCCGCGCCACCGCCCAGCTCTGAGGACGCCCGTTTCGCCCTGTCTGGCCTGCTGTCTGCGTTGGACGTGAGCGGGGCGAGCTGGGATGCGCTGCGCGGGGGATTCAGCGGCAGCGCCGTGCTGGCCCTGCTGCCTCGCCCGAATAACCCGCTTCCCGTCACGCTGTCGCTGGCCGACGTGCTGCTGATCGCTGAGAGCGGCGACGCCGAAGGGCTGGCCGCATCCTTCGGCCATCTGCTGACTGCCCTTCAACTGCCGGTCGAGCCGGTGACCGCGGATGACGGGAGCGTGCGCTATCAAATGACGGTGGAAGGGGCCGATGAGCCGCTGCTTCAGTTCGGCGCGCAGGACGGCCTGTTCCTGCTCGGCACGGGCCAGGTACTGGACGAGGCGCAGCGGGCGCTGGCTGGCGACAATCGCCTGATCGATCAGCCGCGCTGGGATGCCGTGGGCGCGCCCGCGCCGGGCCTCTATCTTGACGTTGACCGGCTCTATAACACATTTCTGCCCACCGCCGGTGGGTCGGTGGCCGGGCCGGTCAATGAAATCGGGTTCACTGGCAGCCTCACCGATGACGGCGTGGTTCAGCTATCGGCCGTCGTAGCGGTCACGCTCAGCAACTGAACGGCCCGCAAGTTCGTTCAGATCACCTATATGCGAGTCTCAGGGCAAACGCATTAAGACCGGCTCAGGCGGAAAGCATCTGCCACGCGTGGCTGTACTCCAGGCGTTTGAAAGCAAGGTTTCCATCCGTTCTTTGTGTCTTTGTGCCTTTGTGATTGATTTGATGCGTTTGCCCTGATTTGAGTCTCAATATTCGTGGGCCGCAGCTTGCCGGATGTGCTATAGTCTTTGCACCCGTGTGCGCTTGTTCGGGCACGGGAGCATAGCTCAGTCTTCAGGAGGCCTATTCGCAATGACCCGCAAAGCGCTGTTCTTGCTTGTCGTCGTCATCCTGTCGGTGATCCCGTTCGCGTCGCTCACCGCGCAGGAACCTCTTATCGAGTCCGTCTGCCTCGTCACCGACGTGGGCAAGATCAATGACGGCACGTTCAATCAGTTCGCCTACGAAGGTATGATGATGGCGGCTGACGAATTTGGCCTCGATTCGACCTTCATCGAGACCCAGGCTCCAACCGATTACGAAGCCAACCTCAACACCTGCATCAGCGAAGGCTACGACGCGATTGTGACGGTCGGCTTCCTGCTGGCCGACGCGACGGCCGTTGCTGCGGCAGCCAACCCCGATGTTTATTTCATTGGCGTGGACCAGTTCTTTGTCGAGCCGCTGCCGAACCTCGTGGGCTTGAACTTCCGCGAAGATCAGGCGGGCTTCCTGGTCGGCGTAATGGCTGGCCTGATGACCGAGAGCAACGTCGTGGCTGGCGTCTACGGCATTGATATTCCGCCGGTCGTCAAGTATCGCAACGGCTTCGAGCAGGGCCTCGCCTACAGCAACCCCGATGCAACCGCCCTCGGCGTGTACATTGACAGCTTCACCGCCCCGGATCGTGGCGCGGCGGCTGCCGAGCAGTTCATCGGTGAAGGCGCCGACGTGGTCTTCGGCGCGGGCGGCCCGACGGGTTCGGGCGGCATCAAGTACGCGGCTGAAAACGGCGCGCTGGTCATCGGTGTCGACCAGGACGAGTTCCTCACCACTTTCGGCAACGGCGAGACTCCCGGCGCTGAAAACCTGATCACCAGCGCCCTCAAGCGCGTTGACCAATCGGTTTACCTCTCGCTGGCATCGCTGGTCAATGGCGGCGAAGGCTGGCCGGAAACCAGCTTCTTTCTGCTCTCGGCCGAGAATGACGGCGTCGGCTTCGCCGAGGCGCATCTGGCTGATGTTCCGGAAGAAGTGACGGAGGCCGTTCAGGCCGCATTCGAAGGACTCAAGGACGGTTCGCTTGAGACCGGCGTGGACCCGAACACGGGCGTGCTGCTTGAGGCAGAAGCGGAAGCAACCCCCGGTTCGTGATCGCAGTCTTGCCGTAACGCACCATACGAGGGCCGTTCACGCGAACGGCCCTCGTTGTTTTGGTATCCTGCAACAACCAGCAAAAAGCAGAACATCTGTAGACCCGCAGCTTGCTGCGGCTCCACATGATTCGAACGCTTCCAGCCTGTAGCGGGTTTCGGGCCGGTATCCCTGAACACCTGCATGTCATCCGGGCGTTCTGCTGGCATTGGGCCGCAACAAGCTGCGGATCTACTTCCACCCTCATCTAAACGTCATCAGCCGGCTGCAAAAACAGCCGGGATGGGGCGTGCAGCGCCCGCTACCGAGGCACATGGCAGCCAGGCGCAGCACGCAGCGCCGCCGCAGTCGGGAAGCCCCGTTCACGGGGCGCAGCCTTAGCCCGACGGCTTTAGCCTCAGTCGAAACGAACACATCGAACCAGCCTTGTGGAATGCAAAGCGACGCAGCGTAGCGGAGGTGAGAAGAGGCTGCGGGAGGTTGCAGTGAAGCGGCATTCCCGGCTTTGCAACAACCCTCTTGCAGCCCCCAACTGTCACCCATTACGCCCGCTCGCCGTTGCCGCTTTGCGCACATCCAGTCCACCCGATATTCACCTGCCATCCGCTCGCCCGATCTAAACTGGATCGAAATTGACCTGCTGTGCAATGTGCCTGTTGTCCACTATTCTGTCCACTGTCCACTACATTCTTCTCTCAGCATCTGTCCACTATTTTGCTTCTGTCCATTTGTCCACTCTTTCACAGGTTCACTAACAGCCTGGCGCTTTCCTCACCCTTTACCGTTCCTTGCCGGGCCACGCTCCGCTTTTCTCCCCTCTCGCTTTTCGGAGAGGGGGCCGCGGCGTGAGGTTTCTTTGGGCGGGGCCGTGGGTGAGGTTTCATTTGGGCAGGGCCGGGGGGTGAGGTTTCTTTGGGCGGGGCCGTGGGTGAGGTTGTCATGGCCGCGAATCAAAGGGCGCGCCATCGCGGCGCGCCCAGTCCTGCGTTGTCGGGTTGAAGAGGTGCGGCGCTAGCGTGCGAACTCGACCGCGCGCGTTTCGCGAATGACCTGCACCTTGATCTGGCCGGGATACTGCATGCTTTCCTCGATCTTGCGGGCGATGTCACGCGAGAGCTGCAGCGCCTTGAGGTCGTCCACCACGTCCGGGCGAACGATGATCCGCACTTCGCGGCCCGCCTGCAGCGCGTAACTTTGCTCGACGCCGTCGAAACTGTTCGCGATCTCTTCGAGCGTGCGTACGCGCCGCACATACGACTCGAGGCTTTCACGCCGCGCGCCGGGCCTCGCGCCCGAAATCGCGTCCGCCGCCTCGACGATATACGACTCGACGTATTCCTGTTCGACTTCGTGATGATGGCTGGCGATGGCGTTCACAACGCGCGGGTGCAGGCCGTAACGCTTGGCAATTTCCGCGCCAATTTGCGCGTGCGTGCCTTCCACCTCGTGGTCAATCGCCTTGCCGATGTCGTGGAGCAGCCCGCCCGCCTTGGCGATCATCACATCCGCGCCCAGTTCAGCGGCGATCATGCCGGCGATCTGCGCGCTTTCGATAGCATGGGCGTGCATATTCTGGCCGTAGCTGCTGCGGAACTTCAGGCGGCCAAGCAGCTTGATGATCTCCGGGTGCAGGCCCGGCACGCCCACTTCGTAGGCGGCGCGTTCGCCTTCCTGGCGAATGATGGCGTCCACCTCGGCGCGCGAGTCCTCAATCAGTTTCTCGATGCGGGCCGGGTGAATACGGCCGTCTACCACCAGCTTGCCCATTGAACGCTTGGCCACTTCGCGCCGGATCGGGTCGAAGCTGCTGATGGTGATCGCTTCCGGCGTGTCGTCCACAATGACATCCACCCCGGCGGCCATTTCGAAGGCGCGAATGTTGCGCCCGTTGCGCCCGATAATGCGCCCCTTCATCTCATCAGATGGCAGGTTGATGACGCTGACGGCGATTTCCGCTACATGCTCAGAAGCCAGGCGCTGCACGGTCATCGAAATGACCTCGCGGGCGCGGTTTTCGGCTTCTTCCTTCGCCTCGGCCTCCACCTGGCGAATGATGCGCGCCACATCGTTGCGCGCCTCCTGCTCGGCCAGTTGCATCAGTTCGGCCTTCGCCTCGTCAGTGGTCATCTGGGCGATGCGCTGCAGTTCGATGGCGCGCTCTTCCTCCAGCTTGGTGAGGTCCAGTTGCTGCTTGTCGAGGCGGCTTTGCCGTTTATTCAACGCCTGTTCGCGTTGTTCCATGCGCTCGAACCGGTTGTCGAGGTCTTCACGGCGGCGCTGCATGCGCTCGTCCTCACGGTCGAGATCGCGGCGGCGGCGCAATGCCGACTCGTTGGCCTCGTCAACCACCTGTTTCGATTGTTCACTAGCCCGGCGCTGAACTTCCTGCGCCTGAATTTGCGCCTGCTGTTGCAGCGATTGCGCTTCCTGCTCGGCCAGCTTGAGCCGGCCATTCGCGCGCTGATGGTCGAGGTAGTACAGCACCCCGGCGCCAATGGCGAAACCAATCGCCAGCGCAATCAGAGCGACGACAATGCTTCCTGTTTCCATATTCGCTTGTGCGTGCAGCCGGGCGCGCGGCCCGGCGACGACGCTTTCCTCCTTTCTGTGGGTGGGATGGTGTTACGGGTCGCTTTCAAAGTCCTCCATCACATCATCCTCTGCCGAAATTGAAGCAAGCTGTCCTTTCGCGTCCAGTTCGTCCAGCAGCCGGGCCACCGCATCGCGGCTTACGCGAGGGGAGAACCCCCGGCGCGCCAGAAACATCATCAACTTCTGCTGCACTTCGCGGCGCTCGGCGCTTTTCACCCGGCGCACCTGCGATTGCGCGGCCCGGTACGCCTCTTCCGAGTCGTCCTGTTCGCGCAGCACCTCGTCAATGATCTCGGCGGAAACGCCCTTCTGCCGCAGTTCATAGCGCAGCGCGCGGCCGCTGAGCGGTTTGAACTGGCGGCGGTCATTTGCCCAGAATTCGGCAAAGGCATGGTCATCCACATAACCGAGCGCGCGCAGCCGTTCCAGCGCCTGATCAATCACCGGGGGCGGAACTTCCTTCTGGCGAAGCGACTGGCGCACCTCGTGCTCGCTGCGCGGGCGAACGGCAAGAAAGCGAAGCGCCCGATCTACCGCGCGCTCCACTTCGTCGTTTCCCTGCAACTGCGCGAGTTCTGCGCTGGAAAGCGCCTGCCCTTTGTGCAGCCTGGCCGCTTGGTCGAGGCTGAGGCTGAACGCATACTCCCCATCCACCTGAACATTGACGCGGCGCACGTTGCGCTTCTGCGTCTCAAGCCCCGTGATAAGATGGGATCGTTCGTCGCTCATTGCCCCCGCCGGTGCAGCCCACGCCGCGCCTACCCCCCGCAATCGGGAACGGCTCTCGGCAGATCTGCACCACGCCGGTGAGATGAAAAACAGAGCGGAACTACGAACAACGCCGGCCATTTGCCGGCCTGCAAACAAGCGAAATGCGCTATCCGGATTGCTGAATCCGAAGATCAAGGCTGAATGCTGCACGAATCGCTGGTCGCATCATTGTTGTACGCCAGATGGTGCGCCAGGCAGTCGTACGCCTGCGCCCACCTGTGTGCCGCGTCCTCTCGCCGGACGGCGAAATTGCTTCTGCGTCCCGCCCATTTGGAAAGAAATGAGGGGCGGGTTGAGTGTCGTTTCCGTGATTGCTCGCTCGGTCAAATCAATGACCTGTACATCTTATTATGCACAGTTGGTGCGGAATGCACAACACTTCGATTTCGCATAGTTTACGGAGCAGCCGACAACCGCTAGAATCGCGCTGTCTTGACGCGAACGAGTGATGCATGATCGGATCCCCCCGGCCTCGAATTCTGGTGACTGGTGGCGGCACCCTGCTCGGCGATGCGGTGGCGGCTGCGCTGCTGGCCGAGGGAGCCGAAGTCACGCTGCTGGTGCGCCCCGGTACCGAAGACCGGCCGGGCGGCTTGGCGCAGCGGGTGCGGTTGGTTAGCGCCGATGTGTGGGAGCCGTCGTCCCTGAAGGGCCACGCGCGCGGCGCGCAAGCGGTCATCCATACCGTCGGCGGCATGACGGCCGATGCGGCGCACGGCCTGAGCTTCTCCTATCTGAATGTCGTATCAGCGCGCAATGTGGCGAATATGGCCGTCAACGGTGGTGCGCCGCGCGTGGTGCTGATGAGCGCGGTTGGCGCGCCCTGGGTTCCGCGTGGCTACGTGCGGGCCAAGCGCGAGGCCGAGCAGTACCTCGAACGGATCGGGCTGCAGGCGACCATCATCCGCGCGCCCGTTGTCTACGTGCGGGGCAGCCAGCGGCGGGCCTTCTACCGGGCGATTTCGGCGCTGGGCAATTTCCCGCTGACCGGCTGGATGGGTTTCCGGTCGGTCGCGCCGCTGCCGCTGGATGTGGTAGCGCGGGGGGTGGCGCGCATCACGCTCACGCCGCGCAGCCAGAAGTTGGTCTATGCGGCCGGCGATCTGCGCGCCCACAACTCGTCTTCCGAGCTGCGGCATGGTTACCCGGAGAGTGGGCCGCTGGCGGACGACCTGATGAAGCCGGTCTCCACCATTCAACTGCTCGACGATGAAGTTCCGTTCGGTTGGACGCCCGATGAGCCGGACTAACCGCGCAGGGATTAATCGCCCCCATTGACATTTCAGCGTCTTCCACGACACTAGGGCAGTCTTGCACAGGGGATCGCCACAGCGATGACAACCACGGTCGAATTTCAGGATACCCGCGAGAGCCTTTCCGCGACGCTGCAAGGTGTCGCCGAGGCCCTGCCAGAAGGCACGGTGTCGGTACGCTATCTGCTTTCCACGGTGGGCGAGCACTCGATGCTGCTGCTGTGCATCATTCTGACCATCCCGTTCCTGACACCCATTCCGCTGCCCGGCGTCAGCACGATTTTCGGCGCCATCGTCATGCTGATCGCCGTCGGCATCATCCTCAATCGCTTGCCCTGGCTGCCGAGGCAGGTGCTCGACCGCCCGATTTCCAGCGAACAAATGGGGAAGGTCATGCAGCGCGGGTCGCAGTTGTCGGCCAGGATCGAGCGTTTCGTCAAACCGCGCCTGATGGTGCTGAGCGCGACGACGACCGTCAACCGCATCAATGGCCTGCTCCTGCTGTTGGGCGGGACGATGCTCATCCTGCCGCTGCCGTTCATCCCGCTGTCGAACATGATTCCGGGCTACGGCATCCTGTTCCTGGCCATCGGCATGCTCCAGCGTGATGGGCTGATGATCCTGTTTGGCTACCTGCTGAATATCGCCACGCTGCTCTACTTCGCGGCCATTGCGATTGGCGTCATCCTCGCCGGTCAAAGCCTGTCGGTGCTGTTCACCGAACCCGCTCCAGGCATCATCCTCAACCTGCTGCGTTGAGCAGTACCACAATCATGACGTAACCCACGACGCCGGAAGCGGGCAATCGCCTCCGGCGTCTCCTATTCAGACTCGGGCTTGTGTTGAAAGAGCCGCGCGTCCGGGTGCAGGCTGATCAGCCATTCGCTGAGCGCACGCACCGCCAACTGCATCCCTTCGGTCGGGCGCGGGTGGCCGAGCGTGCTCATCTTCAGCGTGTATTCGCCGGTCATATCGCCATGTGGCGCCAGCAGCAGGGCTGTATGCTGTTCGATAGTCGGTTCGCTGACGTGTATCTCGATGATCAGGCCACTACGCCCCTGATAGACCTCGCTGAAGCCGATGTGCGTGTCGCCAGCAGCCGCCTTGAACGGTGTGTAGGCGGTGTGCATCTCGTCGAAAGAGAGGGGAGAGGCGAAGACGGCATGTGGCATCGGGGCATCCCTGACCACCGGCACGAACGGGGCCGGTTGCTGATTACGCTGATAGGCAAAATAGTGGCAGGGCCGGCCGGCAAAGTGGGCACGCCCCTCATACTTGGTGACGATCCGGCCCGGCATCTCATTCGCCCATGAGGCGGGCAGCAGGTTGTCGAGGCCGGGTGTGGCTTCCAGCAGTTCGGCGCTCATCTCGGCATATTCCCGAATGTCGGTCGCCAGAAACAGGCGCGCGCCCGGCCGCGTCCGGCTCACCAGCGCATCCAGCGTGTCGCGCTGCATCAGCCGGCGGTGATGATGGCCGCGTTTGAACCATGGATCGGGGAAGTTGATGTGAACCTCGCTCAGCGACTCCGGCTCGAACAGATGGCCGAGCGCGGTTTCGGCGCGGCTGTGGATAACGCGGATGTTCGGCAGGCGTTCGCGCACGACCGCCCGCTCCGCCCGCAGCAGCGACTGGTTCGAGATTTCGAGGCCAATGATGCCCGCTTCCGGGTGCTGGCGGGCAAGATGCAGCAGATATGTGCCGCCGCCAAAGCCGATTTCGAGGATCAGCGGGCACTTTGCGCCGAACAGTTCCGGCCACTTTACCGGCCACGGCAGGGCCAGCGCGCTGAGTTTTCGCGTCTGAATGGTTTGCATGGGGCGGCATTGTACGGGCCGGGCCGGGGAATGCCAACGGAGAAGAATGCGAGGTCTAGGTGCTATGCTTCGCCCGGCGGCTTCAGCGCGTCAATCGTCTCGCGCTCCAACTGCCACAGTTCCATCGCCTTGCGCTGTTTGAGGAGCTGGCGCAGACGCGGGTAATCGCCGTTGTATTCGCGGCTCCATTCCTGGGCAAAGCGGCCATCGCGTACATCGGTCAGCGTTTGCTCCATCAGCCGTTCCAGCTTCAGGTCGCTGAAGCGATCCATGCGCGTGAGCATCCCGTACTGCGCCGTCAGCCCCTGCAGCTCAAGCGCGCCCATCAGCCCAAGTGACGAAGCCCAGCGCAGATAATCCGATACTTCGCCCGACAGATACAGTTCAGTGAAGACGGCTTCCGGTGGGTATCCGCGCTCATTAAGCAGGCGCACAGCGGTCATCATGGCTTGGTGGAAGAGCGGCAGCAGGGCCTGCTGAACGAACAGATCCAGCTCGGCCTCTTGCTCGAAACGGATTTCGACCGCGCCGCCGCGCAGTGCGCCCATCGCCTTGGCCACAGCCAGCACGACCGGCCAGGCGTTGCGGCTGGCGTCTTGGGCGACGGCCACGAAGCTGGCGAAGCCCTCGCCGCTGAGAAAGCGCTCACGCACGGCCGCGCCGAGTGTCTTGGCCGAAACCAAACTGACATCCAGGAATGACGGGGCTTCGATGAAGCCGTTGGCCACGTTGTAGGCGCTGCTGAAGAGCAGAGTTTGGCCGCGTTGGAGGTGGGGGGAGATTTCGTACAGGTACAGCGACGGCATTTGCTCGTCGCGCACAAGGATCATCACGATTTGCGCCGCGCGCACGGCATCTGCTATCGGAGTCGCGTGAAACCCGTCGGCTTCGACCAGCGCGTGTTTTTCGGGGTTCGGCTCGCTGACGATGACCGGCACGCCGCTGTCGCGCAAATTGAGGGCGATTGGGCGGCCCATGTTGCCATAGCCGATCACCGCCACCTGCATTCCGCGCAGAACGTTCAGATCACCATCAGCATCGTGATAGACTACGGTCATGTGGTTGCCTGATTGATCGGTTCGGGGGGTGGGAAGTATGCGGAAACATTACCTGTTCGTCCTCATCCTGACAATCCTCGGCATGGCGGCGGCCTGCGAAAGCCTGCCGTTTGGTGGAGCATCGGCGACCGAAGTGCCATTCGCCCGCTTCACCGCCCAGGATGTGTTCAACAGCTTCTCGCAGGCGGGGCTGCAGGTCAACAGCGTGACGCGCGATATGCTGATCGGCCGCGATGCGGCGGGCGGTTTCCGCGACCGCTACGTGTTTGAAATCGCCCGTGTCGCACCGTTGGGCGGCCAGGTGTTGATTTTCGATACGCCGGAAGCGATGGGTGAATGGATCGCCTACATCGAGAGGCTGCGCGCCAACCCGAACTCCCGGCGCGATGTAGTCTACGTCTATCCCTTTGCCAACATCCTGCTGCAACTGAACGCCAGCCTGCTTCCCGCCGAGGCCAACGATTATCGCGCGGCGATGCAGGCGCTGGATGACGCGAGCTAGGGTAGATCCATCACCCACACCGGCAGGTCGTAGCCAGTTCGCTCGAAGCCGAGGCGGGCATACACGTGTTGCGCGGCTTCGTTACTGTCCTGCGTGTTGACGGTGACCCCATACACGCCACGCCGCCAGAAGTAGCGCAGCATCGAGGTGACGAGCAGGCGTCCTACTCCCTTTGAACGGGCATGAGGCAGCACGGCCAGCCGGGCCAGATGCGCGCCATCGAAATAGAGCGTCGTCATCTGGTAGCCGAGAATCTCGCCGGAAACCGTTACCGCGACCGTGCTCCAGGCGGCCGATACCTCGGCGCGGCGCAGTTCTTCGCCGCCCAACTGCCACGGCGGCAGGAAGGCGGCGTGGTCGGCGGCGATGACGGCCGGCAGGTCTTCGGTGCGCATCGGGCGAACAGTGCACCCGGGCAGCATCGGCTCGGTCATTTCGCGCGAGTCGCTGCGGCGCAAAGTCACGACATCTTCGAGGTAGTGAAAGCCGAGGTGAGGTAGGTAGCGTTCGGGCCAGTCGCGCAGCAGCAGCGCCGCCACCTGCTGAGCGCCCAAAGCGCGCAGTTCCGGTTTTAGGTCTTCCCACAGGGCAGAAAGAACGCCGCTGGTGTCCTGATAGTCACGTATGGCCGCCACGCGCAGCCACGACGCACCATCCAGCGGCGTCGAAACACCCATCATGCCAATCAGCCGTGACCCGCGTGACGCCACGCGAACGGGCGAGCCAGAATTCGCCAGCCAGTCTTCGACATCGAACCAGTCCAGATGGGTGTGAACGTGGAAACTGGAGGTCAGCAGTTCCTGCGCGGCGATACGATGCTGGCGCTGATACGGTGACAGCGTAAGCCCCGGCAGAACGCTCATTTCCGGTAGATGCGGCTCGCGTAATCAGGCGCAGTGATGGCATAGGCCCGGCAGCGCCGCCGGTCCAGCAGGCGTGTTCGCACGCGCGGGTCGAGGTCTTCGGCCTGGCGTGACGTGGTGAAGACCGTTGGCAGCCGCGCCAGATAGCGGTAGCTGATGATCTGGAACAGCTTTTCGCGCGCCCACGACGAGCCGCCTTCCGAGCCGAGGTCGTCGAGGATCAGCAGCGGGGCGCTGCGAATGGATTGGAAGCGCCGGTCATAGCTGATGGTCGCGCCCGCGCTGAATGTTTGGCGTAGGCTGTCCAGCAGGTCGGCCACAGTCACGAAGATGACGGACTCTCCCCGTTCCTGAATCAGATTGGCGATGGAGGCCGCCAAATGAGTTTTCCCGCACCCGTAGCCCCCCATGATCAGCAGCCAGTCCTGCGGGCTTTGCGCGAACTCCCAGGCCACCGAGGCCGCTTTCTCCAGATTGGCGCGTTCTTCCGGCGTCAGGCCCGTTTGCACGTCGAACGTCTCGAACCGCATATCACGGTACAGGCTGAGGTCGGCCAGGTCGTTCTCCTGGCTCTGCACCGGCGTTCGGTAGTCGGGTGCGCTGATCCGCACACGGCGGATTGTTTCCTCGTCGAGCAGGCGGCTGCGGATGCGTGGATCGAGCGTGTTGATGTCGGCATTGGTGGTGATGACGGTGGGAATGCGCCGCGCATAGCGATGGTTGAGCAGTTGGAAGAGCTTTTCCTGAGCCCATGCACTGGGGTTTTCCACGCCGAGATCGTCGAGGATCAGAAGCGGAGCGTTGCGCACCCGGTCAAACATCTCGTCGTAGCCGACTTCAGAGGACGGCCCGAAGGTGTTGCGCAAATGGTCGAGCAAATCTGGCGTGGTGATGAACAGCACGCCTTCTTCCTGGTCGAGGCGGGCATTGCCGACTGCCGCCGCCAGATGCGTTTTGCCGCAGCCATAGCCACCCTCCAGCAGCAGCCAGCCGTCCGGTTGGGCGGCGAAGGCGCGGGCGACTTGCAGCCCCGTTTCGAGTGAACTGCGCTGCAGCGCGTTCAGGCCGGGCAGGTCGGTGCGGAAGCTGTCAAACGACTTGGCTGTGAAGGCGTCAAGGTTGCCGAGCTTGCGCAGTTTCTCGCGCCGCTGCAGGTCGAGCGGGTAATTCGGGCAGCGGAAGAGCTTGCCAAAATCGGGGTGGCCAACCGGTAGTTCGGCGCGCACGTAGCCCAGCGAGTCGCACAGGTTCTCGTGGCCGCACAGTGTACAAAGCCCATCGACCGGGCTAGTGTTCGATGAAGCCG
>JAEURB010000105.1 GCA_016788435.1 Anaerolineae bacterium
ATCCATCAGCGATTCGCTGGACAGGTTGACCTTCACCCGCCCGCTCGCCTGATAGACGGGCCACGACCCCTTGCTGGCCTGCGACCGTGAGCGAACGATGCCAACCGCGACCATCACACCCCACACCACCATCGTGCCGCCAATCGCCAGCAGTATGATCGGGTTTTCCCCGATCGTGCTGAACAAGCCATTGGTGGCCGCGACCACCGCGAAGCCGATGACGAAGACGACCAGCACGAAGAGAGCGATCATCCACATGGCTTTCGTCCCGGCGCGCAGCTGCGTTCCCACCCGCTGCGCCTGGGCGGGGCTGAGACGGCCGCTGCGGTTAAGGACGAGTTCGTCAGCGTTGAATTGCAGGGCCTGCATGAGCGCGGCCGTGTTCTGCTGGGCGGGGGTCAGGGACATCGCGGGCCTCCATCATCGGCAGGTTGGATAGAGCGTACTCAAATCATGATCAGCGAACGGTGGATTCCACGCAAGTCGAACGGAAGCTGCGCCCAGTGATCGCCGTGGTCGGCGCTGTGCCACACCTGTCCGTTGGCCAGCCCGGCGTAGACATGGCCGGGCGCGCCGGGGCCGGTCAGCAGCGCATAGGGCATATAGTCGAGCGGTTCGGGCAGCCCGCCGCCAAGCACCTGCCACGACCCGCCTTTTTCGGAGCGATAGATGTGCGCGTTGGCCTTGCCGTCGTGATGGGCGGCTGGCCCAGACATCCCAACGCCTTTCGAGGTGGACACATACCACACCTCCGGGTCGGCCGGGTCGGCGGCGCAGGCCCAGCCATAATGCCCCTCGAGGCCATCGCGCAACTGCACCCACGTTTCGCCGCCATCACGGCTGAAGGCCGCGCCTGCGCCGGTTCCGCCGCCCTCGTAGACATAGCGGCCGTCACTGGCGTGGAAGGTGAGCGAGTGGCAGTCTCTGAGCGCGGCGGGCCGGTGGTTCGACCACGTCTTGCCGCCATCGGCGCTGCGAACGACCGCGCCCGCCTCGATGCCGGCCACAATCACCTGCGGGTCGGTGGGCGAGAGGGCAATACCCTGCACATAGGCTGTGAGCGGCATTTCGGCCGGAGAACGCCACCAGCGCTGGCCGGGCAAGCGCCGAAACGCCTTCAGTTCCTGCCAGGTGACGCCGTAATCGGCCGAAACGTAGAGCGCCGGGGGTTTCGCACCGGCGAAGACCAGGCCGGGCTGCACCGGGCTTGGCAGCACCGAGCGCAGGTTCTGCGCCTCCAGCCCGGCCGGGTGCCAGGTCGCGCCGCCGTCCTCCGACGACCACATCCCCGCCCCCTGCGTGCCGGCGTAGACGATCTGCCGGTTGAGCGGGTCTGCCGCCAGGCAGCGAACATCTTTCCCTTCGAGCACCGGGCTGACCGCCCACGAGCCATCGGCGGCGCTGATTGCGCGGAGAACACCCTGACCAGTGACGGCGATAAAGGTAGCTGGCGCCATGCGAAACCTCCTACTTCGTTCGAACGAAAGCGGGACTTCTGGCGCAGGCGCGGAAAGGCGGGGAACGTCTCGCGCCGTGCAGGGGGATTTCAGGCCGGGCGCGACCACTCCTCGATCAGCTGCACCGCTGCGCCGATACCGTCTTCATCGCGGATTCGCTCGCCCAGCGCCCCGGCCTTCGCCCGCATTCCGGCATCGGTGGCGAGCTGGCGGATGCGCGCGGCGAGCACACTTTGCGTCAGTGTATGACGAGTGACCGGTTTTGCGCCAACGCCCAGCTCGTGCACCCGGCGGCCCCAATACGGCTGGTCGGCCATGTGCGGAACAATGAACGTGGGCTTGCCAGCCCGCAGCCCGGCCGCTGTCGTCCCTGCTCCGCCATGATGAACGACGGCCGCCATGCGCGGGAAGAGCCAGGCGTGGGGCGCGCCTTCGAGCGCGTAGAGATCGTTGTCACGCGCCGCGCTGGCATCCGCGCCACTCCAGCCTGTGCTGATCACCCCGCGCTGCCCGGTCTCGCGCAGCGCTCCGCGAATCAACGTAACGGTTTGGGCCGGATCGCTGTTGGTCATGCTGCCAAAGCCGACGTAAACCGGCGGGGGCCCGGCGGCCAAAAACGCCTCCAGCGCAGGCGGTGGCGTCCAGTTCGGGTCTTCGTCGAGGAACCAGTATCCGGCCACGCGCTGGTGGGCGGCCCAGTCGGCGGGCTGCGGCGTGACGGATGGGCTGAAGCCATGCACGACCGGCGTGGCGATTTGGCGGCGAATGGCCTCGGCCCGCGACTGCGGCGGCAGCTTCAGCCGTTCGCGCAGCAGGCGTGCTGTATCGGCGGCCACGCTCCACAACATGCGCAGGCCGAATTGGCCGAACCAGCGGTTATGCGGCCCGTCGAGGCCAGGCACGACGGCGAAGAGCGAGGCGGCGGCGCTGCGCGTGGGCCGGTAGGGCTGCAGCGCGGCTGTGATAACCGGCTTGCCGAACTTCTCGCTCAGGCTGATGGCGAACGGCTCGGATACGAAACCACTCAGCAGCAGGTCAGCGTCATGCGCCGGAGCAACCAGCGAGTCGAGCAGTTCATCGGCGTGCAGGTTCAGCAGGTTGCGCATGTGCTTCAACTGGCGGAACGGGCTTTTCTCCTCGACCCAGGCGATGCCTTCCTTGCTCTGCATCATCGCCTGGATATCTGCGCTCGGCGCGAAACGCATCCCGTGTGCGGTCACAGCTGGCTCGAAGTTCGAGCCCGCGACGAAGGTGACGGCGTGGCCCGCGGTGCGCAGGCCGTCGGCCAGCGCCAGCATCGGCTGCACGTCGCCGCGCGTACCCAGAGCGTAGAGGGTGATGTTCATGCTTCACTCCAGAGAATGGGCAGGGAAGAGATGCGTTGCGCCGCCCGAGGCTGAAGCCGTCGGGCTATAGCTGCGCCCGCTGAAGCAGGCTTAAAAAGCCCCGTTATGGTGATCAACAAAGTAGCATGGAGTACCAACAAGGGGCTTCAGTCCCTTGCGTAGGTGGACCAGCCGGGCGGGCAAGGGGCTGAAGCCCCCTTTTGCGCGGGATGACTGCCCGCGTCATTTCGTTAATCTTCAAGGCTCAGGCGAAAAAGGCGCTGCGCCCATCATCTCCTCGCTTTCAACTTTCAACTATTTCACTACGCCCCCTGCCCCAGAAATGCCAGAATCGCCGCGTTGACGGCCGCCGGTTCGTCGTGCTGGACGAAGTGGCTGGCGTTCGGGAAGCGCACGATGTCCACGTCGTCGCACAGGGCGGCGCTGGCGTCGGCCAGTTCGGGCACGAGCGCAATGTCTTTTTCGCCCCACAGGATACGCGTGGGAACACGAATGCGCAGGTCAGCAGGCATCACCGGCCGCAGTTGTACAAGCGAGCGATACCAGTTGAGCATGGCAGTCAGCGCGCCGGGCTGCGCCCAGGCGGCCTGATACCGCGCGATATCGGCATCGTTGAGGGCATGCGGGCCAGACGCGGCGAGCATCAAATTGGTCAGCCCGTAGCCGTTGCCGAGGCCCAACAGCCATTCAGGGAGGCGCGGTATCTGGAAGTAGCCAATGTACCAGCTTTTCAGCAACTGGCGGCGGCTCTTGCTCAACATATCTATCATGACGGCTGGATGCGGCACGTTGAGAATGACCAGCTTTTCGACGCGCTCAGGGTATTTCAGCGCCGTCCACCACGCCACCGCCGCGCCCCAGTCGTGCCCGATGAGCGCGGCCCTGTCGCGGCCCGCCGCATCCATCAACCCGATCACGTCGGCGGCCAGGGTGTCGAGCGCGTAGGCGCTCAGCGCTTCGGGCTTCTCGCTCAGGTTGTAGCCGCGCTGGTCGGGGGCCAGCACCCGGAAGCCAGCCGCAGCCAGCGCCGGGATTTGGTGACGCCAGCCGTACCAGAACTCCGGGAAGCCGTGCAGCAGGATGACAGGCGGCGCGGCGGCGTCACCGGCCGACGCCACATGCAGATAGACGCCGTTGGTTTGCACCATCGAGTGTTCGACGGCGGGAAGGGAAAACACAGGTGCCGGGTGGTTCATTGTCGGGCTCCGATTCACGGACAGGCGTATCAGGCG
>JAEURB010000376.1 GCA_016788435.1 Anaerolineae bacterium
GTCGGCGGGGCCGCCCGTGCGAACGGCCACGCCTTCTTTCTGCGCGGTGCGAATCTTGCGGCGCGTGCTTTGGCCCATCGCGGCCAGCAGCGCATCCTCGCTCTGCGTCAGGTCCACCGTGATTGTATTGCGGAACTGCACCTGATCGGCGGAGAAGCGCCAGCCGCGCGCGGTGAGGGCCGCCGTGAACGCCGCGCCGGTTGCAGCAGGCGCTTCGTCCAGTTCGCCGGGTACGCCCGTCCCTGCGATCACGTCGGGGTCAATCTTGAGCCAGATCGCGCCCTGCTTGCGCGCCATCCGCTGGAGGTAGTCGAGGACTTCGCCGGCCAGGTGGCTGTCGCTGTAGTCGAGGGCCGGGCCTTTCGGCGCGTACAGCACGCGGGCGGGGCCGGCGCGGCGCACACCGACCGAGGCCGCCGCCACGACCTGACCATCACGCTCGAAGGCGAGGCGGTGCGGCTGCCAGCCGGTGGTGGCGCGCTTGAATTCGCCCCACTCCCACGTTTGCAGCACATGGGCATAGGGCAGCGTGCGCAGGACGGCGTTCCAGTCGTCGTGATTGAGATTGGTGCGCAGGGTGAGGGGCATCTGGAGTTACGGCAACAGGGGAATTGGATCTCCCCATCTATTACGGAATATCTGGAAATCGCGCCGGTCAAAGGTGGCAATATGGGCTGAAAAGAACCTATCGGCCAAAGCCATCAGCGCAACATCGGCATAATCAAACGAAGCATCAGCATACTTGCGCATAATCCCAATCATCTTATGGAAGTCTTCAAGTTCAAGACTTTGGATCTGAAAGAGATCGGTGATCGTCGCTACGGCGTCAACCGCCTGGCTATATCCAACACGGCTGCCTAACACATAGAACAGCTCTTGTAATACCGGTTCAGCGAGCAACACCTTCTCGTCAAGAAGGCCGGGCAGGAGGCGGGAAGCTTCCGCATGGTAGCGGTCACGCCGATTCAGGTAGGCGATAAGCACAGACGAATCGAGCAGGATCGTCATCAATCACGCTTTGCAGCAAACGTTTCACGCATAATTTGGCCGGCCTTCAACGACAAATCGGCGTCGTCCAGATCAAATGTGCCTTCCAGTTCACGCAAGCGGCGCTCCCGCTCATCACGGGAAAGACCTTTGGGATCTGATGCGCCAAAGCGGGCAATCCACTCACCGAGAAGCTCGTCAGCGGTCACGCCGGCTTCATCGGCCAACCGCTTTAGCGCCTCGGCGTGCGAATCAGATAGCGAGAGAGTGACCATTCAAAGCGCCCCATGTTCAACGTCACCCCATTGTACCCGTAAACAGGTGCATTTGAGCGGCCAATCGCGCTTCAAGCTGCCGGTGAAACAGGCATTTGAGGGCTAAGCCACGGCCTCACTTCACGACGCGAAAGCGCAGGTGCGTGCGGATGCCGCTCTCGCGTACGAAGATCTTCTCCAGCGTAACACCCGCACCTTCGAGATGGTCGAAGAAGCGCAGGCCACTCCCCAGCAGAACCGGCATCACATCCATTTCCAGTTCATCCACCAGCCCGGCGCGCAGCAACTGCTGAATGGTGTTCGCCCCGCCCACGACGGTCACATCCTTATCGCCCGCAGCGGCTTTCGCCTGGGCGACCGCACTTTCGATGCCATCGGTGACAAAGGTGAGGGTAATCTTCCCGCCGGCACGCGGCGGTGGTACGGGCGGCTGGTGAGTGACGATGAAGATCGGCCCCTGGTACTCGTAGTTCTCGTCGTACCACTCCGAATCGCCCATGCCAAAGGTACGGCGGCCCATGATCACCGCGCCGGTTCGGGCGATGGACTCCTGAAGGGACGGGTAGTCGTGCATGGCTTCAAAGTCGGGGTAGAGCGCGGCGACGCCCCCACTGGCATCTTCCACGAATCCATCAAGCGAAATCGTCATTCCCGCCACGACCTTGGCCATCATGCACCTCGCTGATTATTCAATGACGAACCGGACTGAAGCACGTAATATAGCACGAGTGTTCTATGGTGGCAAGTGAGGTGCGGGGTGAGAACTAGGAGGGGAGGAGTTCCAGCGCGTCGCAGTGCGAGGGGCGGAACAGGCCAAAATCGCGCCGGTCGAGCGTGGCGACTCGCGTAATGCCGAGGCGTTCCGACAACGCCATGATCGCCGCGTCGGCAAAGTCGAACTTCGCGCCGGCGTACCGGGACATGATGGCCGCCATGCGTTGATAGTCCTCACCCAGCAAATCCACGACCTCAAACGTCCGGGTTATGACAACGACCGCCTGAACAGCGGCCCGATAGTGAACCTTCTTGTGGAGCAGAAAGAA
>JAEURB010000151.1 GCA_016788435.1 Anaerolineae bacterium
CGGGAAGAAGCGCGGCAGTTCAGGCATGCCGCCCCGCTTCAGGCACATACTTCATTCTGCGCCCCTGGCCGCCGCAAATGGCGGCCATCCATTCTGACTGGCTGTCTCCATGTCCCGACTCAAACTGGATGCCGAGTTACTTGTTGCCATTCTGGAACACGTGCCCGAGGCCTTCCTCCACATATCTACTCTGCAGCGCTACGTCCAATCGGTAAGTCGGAAAACACTCGACTCCCTGCTCAGCGAGCAGGTCGGGCGCGACGGAGAGTACTTGTATCTGCCGAGCCGGATCGAGGTTGAAGCACTTCGTTTGACTAAGGCCTGGGCGCGGCCTGAGGTTCCCCCTCTGGATGATGAAGGCAGGCCGGTGGGCCTCTCAATCGCGGAACAGATCACAATCAGGCAGGCTCTACTCAGCGAACTTCCTGATCAGGATGTCTCGCTCGTCGCTCGGCTGGCACACGAGCCCTATTTCCTTCGCGCGGCACAGCTTGAAAACGAAGGCCTTGGGGCTACCGCGCACCAGCTGACCGAATCGCAATTGATCGCGAAAGTCGAACAGGTCTGGTACGACCCGCTGCACTTTGGGCCGCAAACGGTCCGCGAATTGCTGCGCCGGGATCGCTTGAACACGGAAGCCGAACGGCTCACCGCGCTCCTTGCTGAACGGCCGGGCGCAACCATGTCACAGGAAGAGGTGATTCAGGCGCTGGGCGAAAACACATTCAAGGAGTTGATCGGCGCTGGCCGCTTTTCACGCTTTAGTATCACCATCCGAACCCCACCTTACAACATGACGTGGATCCGGCTGCGCGACTCGGACTTCCGCGCCGCACAGCAAGCTGCGGAACTAGCCACTCGCATCCCCGATACCGCATGGGAGGCGCTCCTCGTGCAGGCCGGTGACCGTCGGCGCCCGGGCACGAAAGTGGCGCACACAGCGCGCGGTCAACTGGCCGCACACACCTTTACGTCGGCCGGCGCGGCCAAGCGGCTGGGCGTGCATGTTGACACCATCGAGGATGCCGCCCAGGGGGGACTAGTCCAACAACTGATAGACCCTGAGGGAGTTATCCGATTCCCAGTTGCCGAGATTGAACGTATCCTTCACGACGAGAAGCACCTCGACCAGATCTCGATCCTTGAGTCCATTGATGTGCGCGGCCTGGCCCTCGTGCTGGGGGTAGACACTACTGATCTCCAGCAGCAGTTGCGCCGCGCACATCTTCCCACGCGCGAGGTGACCTGGGGCCAGGTGCGCGGGCGGTGGGGGTTGCCAGTTCAACTGCGGCCGTATAAGGAAACGCTGCGCGAAAAGCTGCGCGAACGCAGGGCCACGCGTGAGGCAGTTGAGGAGGCGCGCCGGATCGAGGCAGAACTAGCGCGCCAGAGGCGCGCCGTGCTGCGCGAACGCCTCGTGGCGGCATTTCCCGCCTGGCGGCACGAGGGCCGCGCCGAGCAGCGTATGGTGCTGCACATCGGCCCGCCGAACAGCGGGAAGACGCATCACGCCCTGAATGCGCTTGCGGCGGCTGGCAGCGGCTGGTACCTCGCGCCGCTTCGCCTGCTGGCCTTCGAGGTTTTCGAACGCCTCAATCAGCGCGGCGTACGCTGCAACCTGCTGACCGGCGAGGAGTTTATCCCGGTTGATGGCGCGACCATCACCGCTTCAACCATCGAAATGTTCAATCCCAACCGCAGCGGCGATTGCGTAGTCATTGATGAGGCGCAAATGCTGGCCGACGCCGATCGTGGCTGGGCATGGACGCGCGCCTTGATGGAGGCACGTTCCGAGGCAATCCATGTCCTCGCTCCGCCATCCGGTCGCCAGCTGATCGAGCGCCTGGCCCGCGCTGCTGATATCCGGCTGGTGGTACAGCGCCACGAACGCCTGGCCGAGATCAAGGTTGCTGAAGAACCCTGGTCGGTACGCCGTCTTCCGCCGCGCACGATCCTGGTAGCCTTTTCGCGCCAGGCCGCGCTTCGCCTCAAAGACACACTGGAGCGGGCAAACCGGACGGTCTCCATCGTCTATGGTAATCTGCCGCCCGAAGTGCGGCGCAGGCAGGCCGACCGCTTTGCACGCGGCGAAACGGAGATCTGTGTGGCGACCGACGCCGTCGGCATGGGCCTCAATCTGCCCGCCGACTATGTTTGCTTCTACGAGGTGCAGAAGTTCGACGGACGGCAGTTGCGCGTGCTCACACCTGCCGAGGTGCAGCAAATCGGCGGGCGCGCTGGGCGCTTCGGGCTGAGCCAGGCCGGCGAAGTGGGCGCAACCTCTCACCGCGACCTGCGCCTGATACGCCAACTGTTCGCAGCGCCTGTGCCAGCATTATCCCACGCCAGAGTCGCGCCCACCGTACAAGACCTTGAACTTATCCCCGGATCCCTGAGCCAGCGCCTGCACGACTGGGCGGCGCTGCGCTCGATTCCCGAAGACCTGCGCGGCGCTATCGAAGTCGCCGATATGGGCGAGCGCACCGAATTGGCGGCCATGCTCACCGACCGCGAAGTGAACCTGCTCGGCCTCGGCGCTGCGCTGCAATTGGTGAACGCGCCCACGCGCACGAGCAGCCGCGATTACTGGTATGAGTGCGCGCAGTCCATCCTCGACAACGCAATGATTCCCACCCCGCCCGTCATTCACCCCAATGCAGACGGCATGACGCTCGATCAACTGGAGTTGCTCATTTCCCTGGCGGATATCTACCTGTGGCTCTCACAGCGCAACGAATTTCGCGCCTTCGCTCCCGACGCTGAAGAAGTGCGTATGATGCGCTCGATGTGGTCCGATGCGATTGACTCGGCTCTGGTTACCCACCTTGATGAAGACAGTGGCGAGCTGATTGAGGGCAACGTTCCTCCGAAGGCTCGTCGCCGCCGGCGCAGCCGCGGGCGCGGCCGTTCATCGGGTGCGCGCCAGTGAAACAGGATTCACCATGTGCCGTCGAGCTCGAGGTTACAGAAGGGCTTGAACGCCTGGCGCGCGCTGAAGTGACGGGCCGTCTTGGTGTCCGCTCCGCTGCCATCAACGAGGGTCGCGGCTGGCTCCGTTTCCCCTTGTCACAAGCGGACCGAATCTCACAGTTGCGCCTCGCCGAGTCAGCATTCCAGGTCGAGACCTTCGCTGTTCCTCGTCCCAAGGCGCTGCTCGGCGATCAGCACTTTCGTCGGCTTGCGGACGCGGTGTCAAACGTCACGGCCGCCTATCACCAGCCGGCTCGTACGTTTACCGTGGCAGCGGCCGGTTCAGACTCATCCGTAATGCTTCGTCTGCGCGAGGCCATTTCCCGCGCGACAGGCCTGACTGATGCCGGGGGCGAGGGCGACTTGTTGATTCGGTTGATGCGGGCGCGCGAGACAAACGGCTGGGATGTGCTCCTTCGGTTGACGCCGCGCCCAATATCCGCCCGCAATTGGCGCGTATGCAGCTTTCCCGGCGCGCTGAACGCAACCGTTGCCTCAGCGATGGCACAGCTTACGCTGCCACGGCCCAACGACACATTCGTCAATCTGATGAGCGGTTCTGGTTCGATCCTGCTCGAACGCCGCCTGCTTATGTCCTACGTAGTCGGGATCGGAATTGACCACGACCCAGAGCGAATTTCGTGCGCGGCGGAGAACGCCGTCGCAGCCCGGCTCACTGGTCAGGTTCGCTGGATGCTCGCCGATGCGCGTTCGATTCCGCTGCCCAGCGCCAGTGCACACGCAATTACAGCCGATCTGCCGTTCGGCCAGAGGGTCGGCCGGCACGAGGAAAATGTGGAACTTTACCCGCCAATATTGGCGGAAGCTGCGCGGATCGCCGTGCCTGGGGCACGGTTCGCCGCCCTCACGCACGAAGTACAGCTTATGGAGCGGCGGCTGAGGTCACAGCACGACTGGCGAACGATCCAGGTCCTGCCAATCAACCTGCGCGGCCTGCACCCTCGAATCTACCTGTTAGAGCGCGTCTGATAAGTCATGAGCAGGGGAGGGGAGGCTACGCGAGGGACGATGTCCGAACAGACCATGGACGTGGTCGTGGCTGCGCATCTCTGCCTGGACATATTCCCGGTGCTGGGTTCACTGGCCGCTGGCGCGCTGGAAACGCATGGTCGCCTGTTCCAGATCGGCCCCCTGCACGCTACAACCGGAGGATTGGCTGCCAACACGGGCGTAGCGCTTCATCAGCTTGGCGCGGGTGTCAGGCTATTGGCGGCCGTTGGTGACGATCTGGTTGGTGAATTCACGCTTGACGCCCTGCGTCGGGTTTCACCGGATCTATCGCGCCATGTCCGTGTCCGCGAACAGACTGCGAGTTCCTACACTGTCGTCCTTGCGCGGCCCGGCGAAGACCGGCTGTTTCTCCACTATCCCGGCCCGAACGCCGGTTTCACAATGGACGACCTTGATTTTGGCCTGCTGAACGGCGCACGCTGGTTTCACTTCGGCTATCCGCCGCTTCTGCCGCATACCATCGCGGCTGACGGCCGGATGCTGCATGACATCATGCGGCGCGCGAAAGATGCGGGAACAGTCACCAGCCTCGATTTCACGCTGCCAGACCCAACCACGGCATCCGGCCAGGTAGACTGGCCGCGTATTCTGCGGCGCGTACTGCCCGAAGTGGACGTCTTTGTGCCGAGCGTGGAGGAAGCAGTCTATCTTCTGCGGCGCAGCCTGTACTTCGAGTGGGAAGGGAGGGTCGCGGAGCACATCACTCGTGACCTGTTGGATCAGATGGCGGCGGAACTGCTGGCGATGGAGCCCGCCATTGTCGGGTTCAAGCTCGGCGATCAGGGCGCGGTAATGTATGGCGCGGACGCTGCACGATTGGAACGGCTTTCGGGCCAAATCACCGGAGTTGGCCGCTGGGCAAATCGAACCATCCAACAACCGGCTTTTGCGGTCAACGTAAGTGGCACAACTGGCGCGGGTGACGCGGCGTATGGCGGCCTGATCATGGCTCTGCTGGAGGGCTTCGACCCCGATGCAGCAGTTCGTCAATTCTGTGCATGTGGAGCCGCGGCGGTTGAAGCGCCCGATGGAGTGAGAGGTCTGCTATCAGCGCCGGAATTGCGTTCCCGCTTCACGAGCAATTTTCCCGCGTTGCCATCCCGCTTGGTTCGTACAGTCTAAAATTAGGAATACGACCGTATATTACTCTTGATAAGGTGAATTATCATCAAGTAATCACGCAAATCGAGATGGAGCCGGGTATCAGACCCGAAACGGGTTGAAATTCGTGTCGCGGTCGAATGGATCAGATTGTTCTGCGTGCTTCAGCCACTTAACGACCATCAGCGTGACCGGTGTGAAGATCACTTCGATGCCGACTTTCAGGATGTAGTTGGTGACGATCAGGCCGAGCATCTGCTCACTGGTGAAGACGCCCAGCAGCGTGGCGATGCCGATGAACACGATAGTATCCACCGCTTGGCCCACCAATGTGCTGCCAATCGTACGCATCCACAAATAGCGGCCGTTGGTCAGCACCTTCATTCTGGCTAGAACATAGCTATTGGCGAATTCACCAACCAGATAGGCGGCCAGACTGGCCACAACCAGCCCGGTGACGCCGCCAAGAATCGCATCGTAGGCTGCCTGCCCGGCCATGTCCTGCCAGATTGCCTCGCCGGGCATCACGCCCGCCAGCCAGATCAATCCGGCCATCAGCACACTGGCGAAGAAGCCCATCCAGATGACCTTGCGCGCAGCCCGATAGCCGTAAACCTCGGTCAGAATATCACCAAAGATATAGGAAACCGGAAACACTAGCGTCCCGGCGTCAAAAATAAGCGGTACAGGCCCGAGTGAAGCGCCGAGGTCAATGATTTTGGCGCTGCTCAATAGATTGCTGAGCAGCAGGACGGCGACGAAAATCCCGGTCACTACATCCAGATAGCGGTAGGAACGCTGCACGCGCGCACCCCGTACGGCAAATGTCGGAAGACGGCTACAATAAGGGTCCAACGCAAGGAAGGCAACCATGATCTATCGCCAAAAGGAAACCGAGGCCATCTTACAGGCGTGGAATGCTGGCCAGTCCGTTTCGGTGGTCGGTGTGGGCAGCGCCGGGAAAAGTAATTTCGTCAACCATCTGGCTACTTCCGGGGCATTAGCTGGCCCGGCTATCTATTGGCCGGATGGGTTGACGCCGGTTGTAGTAGATGCCAACCTTCTGGGGCCGCTGGACGAAAGCCCGCAAGGAGATGCCGTGGCCTTCTGGGCAGGCTGTGAGCTGCTGCTGCACCGCACCTTCATGGCACTCTATCCGTTCGACCGCTTCAGCGAACAGGAGCGCTCGACTCTGTACCAGGCCTACGAGGCGTTGCAAGACGGTTCAAACCCTCTTTTCGCCCAGCTGGCGCTGCGCTACCTTGAACTGGGCCTGAGCGTGCCATTCCGGGCTGGCCTGCGCCTTGCATTCATCTTCGACGAGTTCGAGCGTTTCGCCACGAAACTGCCCGTTGGCTTCTTTCAGTCGCTGCGTGGCCTGCGCGACCTGCATAAACGGCGTCTGACTTACACGACTATCGCACGCACGGCGCTGCCCACTGTGATGCACTCGGCCGGCAAAGACGCGCTACAAGCAGAGCCATTTGTGGAGCTATTCAACGACCTGGTGATCTATCTCGGCCCGTATGCTCCGGACGACGCGCAAGCGATGCTGCAGGACCTCATCGGGCGGCGCAGGCTCACTCTCAGTACTCCCGTGGCGGCCTCTCTCTTCTCGGTGACAGGCGGGCATGCCGGGTTGCTGCGGGCTGGGGTTCATGCGGTGCTCGACCAGCCTGCATTGGGGCGGCTGCCGCTCCGTGACCTCTCCCCTACCCTGCTCGATCTGCCGGCCGTAGAACGGGAGTGTATTGCAATCTGGTTCAGCCTGGGCGCGGAGGAGCAAGAACTACTCGGCAGCCTGTATCGCGGCCGCCGGGCCGAGCAGACGCCAGTAATGCATGTACTGGAACAAAAGGGCCTCGTCGGGCGCAAGTTTCAGGTTCAGCCGCCCCTGTTTGCCGCGTTTCTCGCCCGGCAGGCATCCTCGTGAGCGAGGGATACCGCGTGCCAGTCGCTCCGGCGCGCACCATGGTCGAAGTCGCCCGCTCCCGCTTCATCGCCTCGCTCGCTCGTACTGAGACTACCGACGCGGCACGGGCCTTCATCCATGGAATTCGCTCCGAATTTTCCGGTGCATCTCACCACGTCTACGCCTTCCGGGCCGGTTTTCCGCCCGCCGTGACCGAGGGAATGAGCGACGATGGCGAGCCCACCGGCACAGCTGGGCCGCCAGTGCTGGCGGTCGTGCGCGGTTCCGGCGCGGGCGATCTTACCGTGGTGGTCACGCGCTATTTTGGCGGAACGAAGCTGGGAACTGGTGGTCTGGTGCGCACCTACACCGAAGCCGCGCAGGCCGTGCTGGCCACGGCCGAATTCGAGGTCAAGCGGGACTATGCCACGCTTGGCATCGAAACGCCTTACAGCTTGTTTGAGTTGGTGCGGCGCACCACCGAAGCGCATACGGCCACCATTCAGGATCAGATGTTCACCGAAATGGTAACGCTAACCGTCCGAATCGAACGCGGCCGCGTGTCCGAATTGGCCGCAGCGCTGTCCGAGCTCAGCGCTGGTTCCGTGGTACCTGTACTGCTGGATTAGTGTTTTCCCCAGTCTCACTCATGGATCGGCTTGACTTGGTGGCATCACACCATAGGTGCACGGATAGTAATTCTGGCCAACGATCAGCCGGAAGTCAGCCGTCCGGTCAGGCGTTGGCACAACCGTCACGGCGGCTTCTCCCAGGTTGAGGGCGCGCCTTAGCAGGTCGCTGTTATTGCCCTTAACCTGCCCGGCCAGATCGATCAGTTGCGTATAAGGTTGTGCGGCCACGGCGGGTGTGCCGATCACGGCATTCGCGCCTTCCCAGCCCAGCCGCCAGGCAGCGACGGCATCCATTCCGCGTACGCCCGATGCGTTGACTACCTCGACGGTCACCGGGTGCGCCCGCAATTGATTGGCGGTCGGCGGCGTGAGAAATTGACGCAGTGTAACCTCCATCGCCTCGCGGTTCGGTGCTTGCACACTTGACCCCTCAGGTGAGCGCCACGAGGTGACTTCGACGCCCGAACGGAAGGTGAAATGAGCGATTCGGCTGGGTGTCAGGTTCACGCCGACCGGCAGCAGTTCCAGCACCTGATCCAGCGGCATATCCGTATCCACCAGGTTGAGCAATTGCGGCCAAACCGCCGTCAACTGGCTGTCCAACCCCAGTTCGCGAATACGCCGCCACAACGCCTGCAAGAGCGCCTGATGCCGCCGCCCGCGGTCGAAGTCGCTGCTGGTACGCCGGCTGCGCGCATACCACAACGCTAGATCGCCGTCCATCATCTGCACGCCGACCGGCAATGTGAACTGAGCCCAGTTCTCCTCGACGGAAGGATCGAGGCCCGGCTCAAGCAATCGCCAGTCCTGAATCGCGCAGTCCACCACCATCTCCACGCCGCCGAGGTCGTCAATCAACTGGCGGAAGTCGGCAAAATCCACCCGCGCCCAGTAGTCCACACTTAGGCCGAGGTTATAGCGAATAGTCTCAATCAGTGCGGCGGGGCCACCGCCCGGCTGATCCTGCTCACCGAAAGCGTAGGCC
>JAEURB010000215.1 GCA_016788435.1 Anaerolineae bacterium
CCGCTTCACGGCGCACCAGGCCATCATCATCGGTCAGGGCGATGCACAGGCCGGGCACGGCGGCCAGGTCTTCGAGGACGCCAAGCGCCCAAGCCGAACCACGACGACGCTGCCACTCCGGATCATCCAGCACCGACAGCATCAGTGCAACCGCCTCAGGGCCAGCATCGCGCAGGGCGGAAATTAGGTCGTCCTGCGGCGTCCAGTCCCAATCGCGCATGGCGCGCAGCAGGGCTGGCCGTACAGCCACCTCGCTGGAGCGCAGCACCGACAGGGCCGATTGGCGGCCATGCCAGGACCCGGTTCGCATGATTTCCAGCAGGGAAGGAGTGATGGACTGGCGGGCTACCGCGTTCAGCGCGCGCGCGGCCGCCTGGCCAGAAGGCTCATCGGAACGGGCAAAGTGCAGCAGACGCGTGATTAGGGTGTCGTAAACCGGGTCAGACACCCGCACCCCGCTGGCGAGACAGTCTGACGCCAGGAACGGGTCCACCTCGGCCACATCGCGGATCAGCGCGTCCGGGTTGGGTGTCATGCCCGCCATCAGCGACACCACCACGTCCCACGTTCCGGCGGCGCGCTCGGCCAGCGCATCAAAGCGCGCGCCGCGCAGGTAACCCAGCAGATCCTGGCGGTTGGCCCCGATGGCCGCGAAATACTCCAGCAGCAGGCGTGACGGGAAGCTCAAGCGGCCATCACGCACTTCAATCAGCCCGGCGTTGCGGGCGGCGCGCAGCGCCTGATCGCGTTCCGCGCCCTCTGCAAACAGATCGGCAGGGGCCGACATCGGAATGTCTTCGGTGAGGAAATAGAGCGCAATCTGGGCGAGCGCCGCCTCGACCGGCATGAAGGGCAGCCAGCCCGGCATCCGCTCGATGCGCTTCTGCATCCAGGCAGACGGCAGTACTCGCTTGAACAGCCCACCCAGATTGGAGGCCGGCTTGCCCTGCGGCGCACTGCGGTAGAGTATCAGCAGGCCATTGAGAGTGGCGGGCGTTCGCGCCAGATCCGGCGCGCTGGCCCGTTCGCCATCGCCGGCGGATTGCGCGATCTCGCTCAGGAAACGGCCGCCCTCTTCTTCGCCCAGTTGGGCCAGCGCCAGGCGGCTCACCTCACTATCATCCAGCGGCTGCAATTCAGCGACCGGCAGACCGAGGCTGACCAGCGAACTGTAGTCACGGCTGCGGCAAGTGATCACCACGCGGGCGGCTGAATCGCTCATCAGCCAGTCGCGCAGCTGCGCAGCCTTGGCTTCCGTCCAGCCACCCAATTCGTTCAATCCATCCAGATAGAGCGCCACCCGCCCGCGCTGCAGCCAGGCATCAAGCGATTCGCCGTCCAATCCCGCGAGCGCCCAAGCGTGGTTGAGGAAGGCCGGAAAGCCAATATCGCCATCCCAGGCGGCGAGCCGCATCCACAGGGGGAACGGGTTCTGATCGGGCTGTGCCAGATAAGCGCGGGCGGCGTCCAGCGCCAGCCGTTCCAGGGTGGCGCTCTTGCCCGCGCCCGGCCCGCCGGTCAGCACGAAACGCTGCACGGCGCTGGTTTCACCGAACGGGACGAGCCGCGAAGCGGCCGTTTTCCCCTCAAAGCTGGTCAGCCTGACTTGCGCTGGCTGGCCCCAAACCTGGAGCAGGCTCGATGGCGGGCGCAGGGCGAGCGCCGCAATGCCGTCCAGCTTGTCGGGCATCTCGCGAATCTCGGCGCCTGCGCGGCGCATCTCCAGCCGCGCGACCAAGTTCACGGCCGCTGTCTCCAGCGCGTGGGGTGTTTCGACCTTGCACAGATTGGCATGACCGCGCTGCTCGAGCGCAGCCAGCACCAGCGCCAACTGAGCGCGATAGGCCGCTTCGTCGCGCCAGCCGGTGAAATCGAGCCGGACATCGAGCGGCAGTTCGGGTGGCAAGTCGGCAGCCGTCACCGGGCCGGCCAGCAGCGGCACAATCGCATAGCGCTTGCGGGCTGCGAACTCCCATTCCAGCCGGGTGTAGCGGGCATGGAGATAGGCTGGCGTCAGTATCGCCACCAGCACAGCGCTGGAGCGAATGGCGCGCTTGACTTGCTCGTGTAACTGCCCCGCAGCGTCCAAATCGAGCCGGTCGCACCACACGTGGTAGCCCGCTGCACGCAGATCAGCGGCCAGCTGAAGCGCAAGCTCAGTTTCGAAGACGCTATAGCTCAAATAGATGTTGCGGGGGCTACTGAGTGATCGCGGCTGCTGCATAGGGCATCCAGATCGTTAGGCTTAAGTTTGTATTTGCTTCCCCATGCTCTCCAGTTTAATTTGAAATCCGTTTATATCCAACAACGTTATTCCGAAAAGCGTAAAAACTTGATTAGGATATCATTGCGTTTCCACAAATGAGGCCCTGTTTAATGACAGGGCCTCAATGGTTACAGCGGATGGAGCCTACTCGTCGTCGCTTCGGTAGCGGCCGCGCATCGTGCGCGCCGAGGCGGAAAGCTTCTGAAAATAGTCCGTTTCGGTGATCTCGCTCACCTGCCGGTCCAGCTTGCCGCGATCCACTGCGATCTGCAGGCTTTGTAGTTCGGTGAGCGCCTTGCTCAGATCTTCTTTCACCTGGCCGTAGAGCCGCGCGTTGGCAATGGCGACGGCCGCCTGCGTCCCGAAGGCGGTCAGCAGCGGAATCTTGTCGCCCCGGAAGATATCCTGCGTGATGCGGTTGTCGGCATACAGCACGCCCTGTGGCGTACCGGCCACGATCAGCGGGATGCACAGGATCGAGCGCAGCTGGTTGTTCACGACGCTGGCTGCATTGAGGAAGCGATCATCGGTGGCAGCGTTGGTCGTCACAATGGCCTTGCCATCGCGCAGGGCCTGATTGACCACGCTGCGGCTGAAGAGCGCATCGGTTTCGCTCAACGACTCACGATCCCAGTTGCGGGCGACCGCGATTTCCAGTTCCTTGTTGAGCGGGTTAATCAGCACCAGATAGGCGCGTTCGGCACCCGTCAGTTTGATGACGGTGTCCATGACCTCTTGCAGCACCTGGTCAAGTTCCAGCGATGAGGAGATCAGCGTGAACATCCGCAGCAGGTCGTTCGTCTGCTCGAGCTGCGTGCCGAGGCTTGCCGCTTGCTTGCGCGCCTTGTCCATCCGCTCGGCCTGTGCATGGGCCAGCCCCACCAAATCAACCGAAATCTGGAAGCCGCTTTCGGTCAGCACCTGCATTAAACGCTGGAGGATAGCCTCCATCTGCTTCAGTTCGGTCGTGCCCTGCTCAAGCTGCTGGACGAGTTCGACCGTCGTTGAGGGTTTGTCCGTCATGCCTGGCTCTCTCACACTATACGCAAGTGCGCGCAGTGCCGTGCGTGACTGGCACCGCGTATCTGTTCATTATACCCGAAGGGACGTGCGCGCCAACCCGGCGAGATCACCACGTCAAAGAAACGTCACCCCCTAGCCCCCTGTCAGGGGTAAGTACTTGATGGTGTGCCGTGACCACCCCTCACCCCGGACGTCGTCCCGCCCCTCTCCCCGCGAACCGCTGTGTCTACGCGTGCTGCGTGGGAGAAGGGGAACAAGGGGTTGAGGGGTCAATGATATGCCTCACACAATCGTCGGGAGATGATCCGCACCCGGAGAGGGGGAGAAAAGCGCCAGGTTGTTAGTGAACCTGTTACAACTCCGTCCGGCCGGACGGAATCGAAAGAGCCGGACAGGTCGTGAGAGAAAAACCGGCCGGACAGCCGGACAGAATGACGGACAAGAGGCACATCTCAGAGCAGGCCAGTATCGATCCAGCATAGATCAGGCAGGCGGTTGACGGGTGAACGCCGGGTAGACAGGGCTGTCGCAACGCGGCAGCGGTATGCGGGGGAGACACAGGTGCAAGACGGGCGCTGCGAGAGGGTGGTCAGGGTATGCCGGGAAAGTGACCGATCTGCTCTTTTGCGGCCCTCACCCATAATCCCTCACCCTGAGGGAGAGGGAAAAAGACGCTCATGCAGGCACCGCTCCCTTCTCTTTGCCGCGCGTAGACACAGCGGATCGGGAGAACGGGCCGGGGCAAGACGGCACCGGCAAACATGCTCCGGGCACAGGATGCTTACCGAAACTCGGGTTACGGAGAGTGTGCAGACTACGATGGCCGGGCGCGAGACTCAGCGCGCCTCGACCTGTACGGCCAACTCGCGGCCCGGGCCGGTCAAGCGCAGCACGCCGTCTGCTTCGACCAGCAGCCCCTGCCCGCTGGCGTGACGCACCGTCGCCTGGGCAAAGGCCGGCGTCCACATCAGGTCGTCCGTGAGGTGGGCGGCCGTGTTCTCGGTCTCTTCATGCTCGGTGTTCTCGTGGCGGCTGAGATGCATGACCAGCATTTCGACCGCGAAGCGCGCCCGGCGGCGGCGGCGGAGGGATGCCCGGCTCAGCAACCCGCGCTCCGGGGCGAAGACAAGCGCCACCATGAAGCACAGCCCAGCAATCGTTGCCATCGTACCGGCCAGATTAAGATTGAACGCGCGCGCCACCCAGTAGCCTATGAGCGCCGACGCCACCGCGATCAGGACGCTCAGGCCAAGCATCCACGACAGGCGGTTGGTCAGCAGATAGGCGGCGGCGGGCGGGGCGATCATCAAGGCCACGACCAGCACCGAACCCACGTACTCGAACGCGCCGACAGCCGTCACTGACACCGAAGCCGTCAGACCATAAGTGAGCAGCGCCGGCGCAAAACCAAGCGACGCTGCCAGCGCGCGGTCGAAGGTCGCCACTTTCAGTTCTTTATAGAAGACCAACAGCAGAATGGTGTTGACGAGGAGGACTGCGCCCATCACGGCCACGCCGCGTGGCAGCGACGCGCCGAGCACTTCGACGCGGCTGAAGGGAGCGAACGCCAGTTCGCCCAGTAGCACGACATCGGTATCGAGATGGACGCCGCGAAAGTTCTGGCTGATCAGGATGATGCCGATACTGAACAACGCGGGGAAAACCAGCGCGATAGCCGCATCTTCCTTCACGCGCCCGGTGCGCAGCAGCGCCTCGATCAGAAAGACAGTGAGAACGCCCACGGCCGCCGCGCCGATCAGAAGCAGTGGACTGTGCAGATCGCCGACTACCATGAACGCGAGGACGATGCCGAGCAGCACCGTATGCGATATCGCGTCGCTGATCAGCGCCATGCGGCGCAGCACGAGGAAACACCCTGGCAGTGCGCAGGCCGCCGCGACGATGGCCGCCACCAGCTGGATTTCGATCTGGGCCTGGTTCACGCCTGCACCCCCTGTGCGCGCACGTCCAGCGGCACGCCATCCACTTCCATCACCCGCCCACGCTCAATCAACGGCCGGGCGGCTGCTTCACCCTCAGCGGTCAGTGCCCACCTGCCTGAGCCGCTGCGCTGCGCCAAACCGCGCCCTTCCAAAGCCCGCAGCGCGCGCCTGGCACCCGGCCCGGCGTAGGCCTCCACCGCTGCCAGCGAGTGCGCATGGCCGGCGCTGCCGTGATGCGACGCCATCACCGCCAGCGCCTCCAGCGCAGCATCCTCGTGGAAGCGTTTGTCCATACGCCGCCGCCGCAGCCTGTCCCACACCAGCCCGCGCTCGGGTGCGAACAGGAGGGACAGCAGCACGATGACGCTGGCGGCCAGGACAATGACCGGGCCGGTGGGCAATCCAGCCTTGGAACTGCTGATCAGCGCCCCAATCAGGCCGGCCAAGGCCCCGAACGCGGAAGCCAGCAGCATCATCGGGCCAAAACGGTTGGTCCACTGGCGGGCCGCCGCACCGGGCGCGACCACCATCGCGCTCATCAGCACCACGCCCACCGTTTGCAGCCCGACCGTGACGACCACGATCAGTAGCGCCGTCATCAGCGCGTCCATCAACCCAACGCGCATTCCCTGCGTGCGGGCGTAGCCGGGGTCGAAACTGACGAGCTTGAACTCTTTCCAGAAGAGGGTGACCACCGCGAGAGCGGCCGCGCCCACACTGGCGATCAGTATCACATCGCCTTCAACGGTGGCCGCCGCCTGGCCAAACAGGAAGTGGTTGATACCGGCGTGCTGGGCGTTGTTCTGGCGCAGCGCCCACGACAGCAGGGCCAGGCCGAAGCCGAAGAAGGCGGCCAGCACCACACCCTGCGCGCTATCCACCTTCACCCGCGTTTGCGTTGTGATGACGTGCATCAGGCCGAGGCCAATCAACCCGGCCACGAGCGCCCCGATGAAGAGCGGCAGCGGCGCGCGCGCTCCGGTTATGAGAAAGGCAATGACGATGCCGGGCAGCGCCGCGTGGCTCATCACATCGCCCATCAGGCTTTGCCGCCGCAGCACCGCGTAGACGCTCACAATGCCGCTCACCGCGCCGAGCGCCAGCGCGCCCAGCGCCACATTGCGCAGCGTGTAATCGGTGAAAAGCTGGCTGATCGCGCCCCAGATATCCATCAATGCGCTCCCGGTTCCATCGCCTGAACCGGTTCGGTCAGCAGGTCAAGGCGGCGGCCATAAGTCGAGCGCAGGTTGGCCTGCGTGAAGACTTCATTCACCGGGCCGCTGGCGACCGCGCGCACATTGAGCAGCAGCACGTGGCCGAAGTAGGCCGGCACCGTCTCCAGGTCGTGGTGAACCACCAGCACCGTGCGCCCCGCCCGCTTCAAATCCTGCAATACGCGCACGATGGCGCGTTCGGTCGTCGCGTCCACGCCCTGGAACGGCTCGTCCATCAGGTAGACCTGCGCGTCCTGCACCAGCGCCCGGGCGAGAAAGGCCCGCTGCTGCTGGCCGCCGGACAACTGGCTGATTTGCCGCGACGCGAACTGTTCCATGCCCACCTGTTCGAGGGCAGCCAGCGCCTGATCGCGTTCCCGCGCGCCCGGCCGCTTACCCCAGCCGAGCGCCCCGTAGCGGCCCATCGTCACCAGATCGAGGACGTTGGTCGGGAAGTCCCAGTCCACGCTGCTGCGCTGCGGCACATACGCCACCAGTTTGCGCTGGCGGGCGTAAGGCTCGCCATAGATCAGAATGCGGCCGGCCGACGGGCGCATCAGGCCGATAATGGTTTTGATCAGCGTGCTCTTGCCCGCGCCGTTCGGTCCGACCACCGCCATGAGCGAACCCTCGCTGACCGCCAGATCGACATCCCACAGCACCGGGGTATCACGGTAAGCGACTGTCAGGTCTTCGACCAGAACCGGCAGCTGCCGCGCATCGTTCCGGCTGATCATGAGGACTCCCCTTCCCCGGCCGCGCCGCCACGCAGCGCCCCGGCAATCGTATTGATATTGGCGCGAATCATGCCGAGATAAGTGCCTTCCGGCGTACCGGCCGCCCCCATCGCGTCGGAGAACAGCGACCCGCCGATCACCACGTTCTGGCCCCGGCTGCGCGCCCCAGCCTGAATCGCCTCAACCACGTCGGACGAGACGCTGGTTTCGACGAAGATGGCCGGAATATGGCGCTCGGTCAGCAAGTCAATCACCCGGCGGATATCCTGAACTCCGGCCTCGGTCGCAGTCGAAATCCCTTGCGGCGCATGAACTTCGATACCATAGGCGCGGCCAAAGTACTGGAAAGCGTCATGAGCGGTAACCAGCACGCGCTGTTCGGGCGGCACGGTGGCGACCTGCTCACGAATGTAGGCGTCGAGGTCAGCCATTTCGGCCAAATAGCGTTCGGCGTTAGCTTCGAGGTAGGCCCGCTGATCGGGGACGGCTGCGATTAGCCCGTCACGAATCGCGCCGGCTGCCTGCATCCACATCGAAACATCCATCCACACGTGCGGGTCGGTCGCGTTTGTGCCCGGCACGGTGAGGATGAGCGACGGATCAATCGCCTCACTGACGGGGATGACGGGCTTGTGCAGGCCTGTGCGTACCTGCTCCATCACGTCGGTCAGGCGCGCTTCGAGGTTCAACCCGCCGTAGAAAACCACATCGGCGTTGAACAGCAGCTCGACATCCTGCAGGGTGGCCGAATACAGGTGCGGGTCCACCCCCGGCCCCATCATCGCCGTCACGTTCACACACGAGCCGCCGATCTGCTGCACAATGTCAGCGATCATGCCGACGGTTGCGGCGGCGCGCAGTTGTGGCGCAGCGCACCCCTCAGCGGACTGCGCGGCCGTTGAGACAGCTGACCCCGACACGGCCAGCCCCAACACCACGCTCACAATCGTTTTCCACATGGTCACAGCTTTGCTACACGCAGGACGAACATGCGACCAGTATTCCACAATTTTCGACGAATTGCAAGTAATTTTTAGATAGGTCTAAAATACCACTTTTCGCCCGACCCCATCTCCGAAAAGCGGGAGGGGGAGAAAGCACGGCAAGGGCGGTGTGTAAGAGAAACCGATTCGCCGAGACGCGAAGATAAGAAGGGAGGGTGCAGAGGGGAAAGTCTCTGCGCCCTTGTTGCGCCCGTTTGTACCGAATTGGGAAGGATGCGGGACGGATGAGTTGGGCATGGGTGGCCTCGGGCGTTAGCGAACGAACGAACAACCGAACAGAATCAAACCAGCGAACAACACGTGAGGGAAGAACGCAGTGAACAACTGAACAGAATAGCGAACAACCAGCTCATCCCACGGCGGGCCAGTAACGATCCAGCATAACTCAGGCACGCGGATGGCAGGTGAACACCGGGTAGATCGGAGTGTCGCAATTGGGCAGCGGCATGCGGGGGTGATATGAGTGCGGGCGCGTCGAGATGCGCCCCTATTATCCGAAACTCAGGTTAATCAGGCTGCGCCGGCAGCAGCCGGAAGCGGTTCTCGATGCTGATCTGGTCGCCAATTGGCTGGCCATCAAGGGTGATCGGCAGCCGTTCGTTGGTCTGCGAGTCGTAGATACCGATGACCATTTCGCAGGCCTCGCCAGCCAGCGGCGCGCCTTCAGGGAGCGCGACGACCCGCTCGTCGCTGATGAACTCGCCGGGCTGCCAGACGCGGGTGCTGTACCAACCGAGATCCGACTGCGCGATTGGCCCGTCCCACGTCGCCACCTGTCCCGATTCGGGACAAACCAGGTGGACGAAGACCGAGAAATCGGCCCCGGCCGGCTGCAGTGGTTCCCAGTACAGGTGCATAATCAACCGGCGGCCCGGCCAGAACTCCAGCCCGCCGACATCCATGCCCAGGTAGCGGGCTACGCCGCCGATTTCGACGTTTCCGGGCGCAGGTAAGTTGAGGAACGGCTCGCTAAAGCGTTTGTCGAGGGCCAGTTCGTAGACATCATAGCGGAAGATGCCATCATCCGCGCCCCACGCCAGCCGCGCCAGATCGTGGCGGCCAAGCGCGCCAAACACGGCATTATCCGCAGGCGGCACAGCACCGTAGGCTCCGGCGGTTTCGGGCATTCCGTAGACGAAGTACTCGACGCCGTCCAGGGCTTCGAGCGTGGTTGGCGCGTCATCTACGCGGATATGCTGATCGGGGAAGAAGAACGGCAGGCGCAGCACGCCGGGCGCAACCACATCGAGCGTTTCGCCGGGGTGTTCATCGAGCCAGACTTGCAGGCCGTACACGACGCTCATCAGCGCCCGGTTGCCGGACGTATAGCGGGCCGTGTCATCTGGCAACTGATCGGTCAGCCAGTAGTCCCAGCCTTCATTCACGTCGAAAACCGCCGACACAACGCCAGGCAGCGCGAGCAGGACGATAACCGCGGCCGTCACCGCGCGGCCCAGTGGCCCAGGACGCCAGTTCGCGCTCCAGCGGCCGATGATGACGGCCGTGGGCAGAATGAGCAGCGGGACGACGGCGAACGACAGGCGGTAGTGATAGCTGTAGGAGTAGAACCAGGTGATGAAATAGGGCAGCGCCAGCGCCAGAGTCCAACCGAGGCGGGCCGCGTCGCTACGCTGCGATTCGTTCCACTCAAGACGGGCGTGGCGGCCCAACGTAACGGCCAGCACAAGCGAACCGGCAGCCAGCAGCGCCCATTCGAGCGGCCCCAGGCGATGCGGATTGAGGATGGACGGCAGGACGCCCGCCGCGACCAGCGCGATACCCGCCAGTGTGGCCGGCAGCTTCGGGTGGCGCGCGAACGGCCCGAAGAAGGCATAGGCCAGGTAGGCGCCCACCGCCAGCAGCGGCCAGCCAAACTCGGCCCCGCTGCGCGCCGCCAGCGTCAGCCAGAAGCCGGGCGGAAAATCCACTGGGGCATGGCCGAGCAGCAGATTGCGGACGTACCACAGCCCGCCGAGCGGCACGGCGGCCAGCAGCGCGATCAGCGCCACTTGCCCGCGCGGCCAGGCTGCACGAATATGGAAGCGCACGCGGACCAATTCGATGACAGCGAGGAGAGCGAGTCCCCACACGAACGCGCCCATCGTCGGCTTGGTCCACAGGCCAATGCCGAGCATCAGGCCAGCCAGCGCGGCGTACCAGCGGCGCGGCTTCTCGCCCATCCATGCCAGCAGCAGGTAAACGGCTGCCAGCGTGAACAGCGAGGACTGGAGGATTTCGAGGTCGCCCGCGCGCGACCATTCGCCGACATGCGGGTAAAGCGCCCAGATCGCGGCCGCGAAGACGCCGATGCGCCGGTCGAACAGCCGCCGCCCCAGCACATAAACCGCGCCGATGCCCGCCGTATGCAGGAACCATAATCCGGCTCGGGCCACATGGTCGTTGATGCCGCCGGTGACGATCTGCTGGTAGGCGTACTGGAGGGGCAAATACTGCGGGTAATAGCCGATGGACTGCGGAATCAGGCCGGTGGAGGCATACAGGCGCGCCTCATAGCCGTAGACCCACAGCGCATCGTAGGCGGTGAACGGCCAGTAGGCGATGATCAGCCAGCGCACGGCCAGCGCCGCGCCGATTAACGCGATGAGCAGCCATTCCTCGCGGCCCAGCACACCCCGTTCGGCCGCCTCGGCCGGGCGCGAACGCCGCCAGCGCCACCAGGCGATGCCTGCGCCAACAGCTGCGATGGCCGCCGTGCCGGGCAGGATGGCCGGTGCGGTAAGCAGGGATGCACTGGCAGCCGCGCCGGCCGTGCCGAGGATGAACATCCAAACCGTCAGCCAGGCCGCACCCACAAAGACGGCCAGCGTGAGCGCCTCTACGCGATAGCGCCAGTCCCTGCGCGGCAGCAAAGCCAGCGCCCAAGGCAGCCCGATGCCCGCGATCATCCACAGCGCGGCCGGTACACCCGCCAGCGTTTCGCTGATCCAGTACGGCAGGCTCAATACGCAACCTCCGACTGGGGGCGAATGACCAGAATCCGGCCGTTACTCAGGCTGATGTAGACCCATCCGAGGGGAGAAACGACGATGCCATAAGGCCGCGCCGGGTAAAAGCCGACGGTACGGTAGTTCAATTCGTCAGTGGTTTCAAAGCCAGGCTGGTCGTAGGTTTGAGGCATGACGACGTTTACCGCGCCTGTCTCAGGATCTGCCTGCGCGAAGGTGTAGCCGCGCAGTTCGACCTGCCCGGTGGAACCGGCCAGCGCGACCAGCAGCGAGCCGGTCAATGCGGGAATCACATCGCTCGTGTAAACAGCCAGACCGAGCGGTGTGCTGCCAGTGGGTAGTTGGAACAGCGGCGGCGTAACGCCCGCGCAATTGCCCGTATCCGGGCCCAGGCAGCGCGGGAAGCCGAAATCTGCGCCGTGTGTCAGACGGTTGATTTCGTCGAGGTTGGGCTGGCTGAAGAATGAGGCGGGCGCGCTGTCTGCCACCCACAGTTCACCGTCCAGAATGGCGAGATCGGCGGGTTGGCGCAGTCCGGTCGCTTCGATTCGGCCATCGCTGCCATCCAGCGCAAAGCTCCATACCGCGCCGCGCCCGGTGTCGCCCGTCTCGCAGGTGTCGCAGGCCGCGCCCGTACCTACGTAGATGCGCGCTTCGCTGGCATCGAACGCGCCTAACACAACTCCGCCGGTCCAGTAGCCGGAACCTGAAGGCAAGTCATCCACCAGTACCGTGGCGAAACCGCCGGCATCAATCCGGTAGACATGCGGGCCACCCGCCACGTAAAGTGACCCTTCGTACCAATCCAGCGCATTGGGCAGCGTCAGGCCGCCAACCAACCGTTGCGGCGTGTCCGGCAGACCGTCGCTGTCGCTGTCGCTGATCGCCCAGATTTCGCCGGCCAGCGGGCGCGCAGCATAGAGCGTGCCATCCGGCCCGACTGCCAGCGCGGTATAGGCCAGTTCGCCATCGGGTCCGGCTGGCGTCACTTCTTCGAGGCACGGGATATCCGGCCCGATCCACGGCTTGTCGAGCGAGGACGGCCGCCAGAAGCAGGGTACGTCTGGCTGCTGCGGCTGGGCCAGCGCAGGATTCACGCCCATTACCAGCAGCATCAGCGTCAAGAGGGATGAAATACGACGGAAGTTCATAGGCGGGTTATCATACCAATGCACTTCGGCAAGATGTATGCGCAAAGGGATACGCGATGCCTGCGCCCGGCCTGCTAACCTCCCCGCTTCGGCCCACAGTCGCCTGCCTGGCCCATCGTTCCCATAAACTCGCCCCTGCCCGATTTGGAACAAATGTGCTACAATCTGGTTAGATTCCGAACAGGATCGGGCGATTCGCACGATGGCAGACGCTCAGTTCTTCACTGAAATCTTCCCGCTGGTCAGCAGCAGCCTCCCGCGCCTCTCGGCTTACCGGCTCGTCCTGCGCGACGGCGTAGCACAAAGCGAACGCGCCGCTGCCGAGCGCCAGATGGGCGGCAAGCTGACGTATCGCATCCGCACCGCGCTCGGTGGACGGTGGACGTGGCTGGGCGGGCGTGCTGTGACTGGCACGGCCCCCGACCCCGTCAAACTGGCGATGGCGGTGGACGAAGCGCGGCGCAGCGGCGGGGCGCTCTACAAACAACTCGAAGGCGTCGAGGAGGATTACGGCTGGGCGGCCACACCGCTGCAGGCGGCCGAGTTCGCCGCCCGCGCATTGGCCGAACCGTTGTTCCCCGAAATTCAGGCTGCGCTGGCCGCCATGACACTGCCGATCAAGGGCGCGCTGGTCGAGCGTGATGTGCGCGTGCGCGGCTGGGAGGTGGGCGAGCACCCCGCCCTGTCGTTATCCATCGTTTCACGCCTGATCTATGAGCCGGGTTTCGTGGCCTGGGCTAACGGCCTGGCGGCTATCACCGATGTGATTGGCCTCCCGGTTGCCGACAGGACCGGCGGAATGCAGGGCGAGATCATCAAGGTGACGGGTACGCTGGCTGAACAACGCGAACGGCTGCTGGGCCTGACGCGCCGCGATGCCATGACGCAAATCCTGCGCAAATCACCGGACGACACATGGGTGGTGCGCGTGTTGTCGGGCAGCAACGAATACGACTACGCCGCCACTGCCCTGCACCTGCTCGTCCGCCCGCGTGACGCCGCGAAGTTCGGCGTCGAGTCGGCCCATGCCGAACGGGCGCTTCACCTCAAGCCATCGCTGCGTGCCAGCGTCATCAAAACCGCTTCCGATATTTTCAAGGCACACGGGCTGATCGGCAGCGCTTTCAGCACCCAGAACGCGCCGTCTGCGTTCAAGAGTTGCGCGCCGCAGCTCGGCCTCACGTTCGGCGGAGGCAAGTCGCGCCCATATGCCGTCGAACGCGCGCCGCTCGATTTTCAGCAGGCGGGGCCGTATTACGCCAATGGATCGGCTGGTGAGCTGCGTATCACGCTGATCAATGCGCTGGACGACACGGTGGATGATTTCGTCGAGGTGCTGCGCCGCACGCTGGAACGCGAATACCAGCAGCGCCTGACCATCGTTCGCGAACGCAAGCTGCGCGTCACCTCGCAGACCAACCTGGAAAGCGCCGTGCGCGTGCTGGCCAAAGAAGACGCCAATCTGATGCTCGTCTTCCTGCCCGACGAACCACTGGATGACACCGGTGAGGCCATAAACGCCACCTATGCCAAGGCTCAGACCATCGGCCGCTTGCAACCGTGCCTGACCGTTCACGAGTCGACGATGCACAAGCCGGAAGCGCTGCATGCCATCATCCTCGGCCTGATCGCGCGGCGCGGTGGCGTGCCCTATATCCTCGAAGAACCGCTGCCCTTCGCCGACCGCGTGGTAGGTTTATCGCTCGTGCGCCAGCCACGCAAGAACAAGGATCGGCTGACCGGGATCAGCCGCATATACAAGGGCGACGGCGGCCTGCTCGGTTACCTGATCGCCGAGGCTGATGTGGCCGATGGTGACGGCATTCCTGACACGCTGCTGGAGTCGCTGCTGCCAGAGCAGTGGCTGGCCGGCAAGCGCTGCGTTTTGCATATTCATGGCCGGTTGCGGCGCGATGAGCTTCGTTCGCTTGGCGGGCGCGAAGCCGACCTCGACGCCACCTTCCTCACAGTCGAAGTCAACGGCAAGCTCGTTCCACGCCTGTACGCGCTGGGCAGCGGCCAAATCACCTCGCCGCCGTGGGGAACGGCCTTTCTCGCCAACCCGCACGAGGCACTGCTGCTGACGTCATCGGCACCGGGAGATGCCACGCCGCAACCCTTGCTCGTTCGCCTCGACCCCGATGCGCCGCCCGGCTTCACGCTCGAACAGGCGCTGCAGTCCATCGCCGCCTTCACCGTGCTGCACTACGGCGTGCTGCAGGTTCCGCGTTTGCCCGTCACCCTGCACCACGCCGACCTGATCGCTGCCTCGGCCGAACGTGGCGTACTACCCGTCCCCAGCGCCGGAAATACTCCTTTTTGGCTTTAGCCGGGGTGGACAATTGTGCTTGCACGCAATCGTTCGTTACGTTATGGTTAAGTGAACATCGGACAGCATAGCGCATGGCCAGTTTGCGCCATGTCAGGACAAGGGAGACCGTGGATGCCGCCCAAGATCATCTCGGTGCATTCATTCCGTGGTGGTACAGGCAAGTCGAACACGACCGCCAACCTGGCGGCGATCTTCGCCAGCGAGGGCAAGCGCGTTGGCGTGATTGATACTGATATTCAGTCGCCGGGCATTCACGTTCTGTTCGGGGTGAATGAGGACGATATCAAGTACTCGCTCAACGATTATCTGTGGGGCAAGTGCGAGATTCAACAGACGGCCGTGGATGTAACGGCTGCGCTGAACAGCAACCCGGATAACCGGCTGCGCATACCGGCCGGGGGCCTAATCTACCTCATTCCGTCGAGCATCAAGGTCGGTGAAATCGCCCGCGTGCTGCGCGAAGGCTACGATGTCGGCCTGCTCAACGATGGCTTCCAGAACCTGGTCACGCAGCTCAATCTCGACATTCTGCTGATTGACACGCACCCGGGCCTGAACGAAGAGACTCTGCTCTCGATTGCCATTTCCGATTCGCTGGCCATCCTCATGCGCCCGGATCAGCAGGACTATCAGGGCACCGGCGTCACCGTCGAAGTGGCGCGCAAGCTCGATGTGCCGAACATGGTGCTGATCGTCAACAAAACGCCCACTTCGCTCGACTTCAATGAAGTGCGTGAGCGCGTGGCCGCTACCTACAACTGCACCGTGGGCGCGGTTCTGCCCCACTCCGACGAGATGATGACGCTGGCCAGCGCAGGCGTGTTCGTTCTGCGCTACCCTGACCACCCGATATCGCAGATGCTGCGCCGTATCGCCGCCATGCTGCTGGCCTGAAGATCAATAGACCTCAACCCCCTTAGCCCCCTCTCCGCCTCGGAGAGGGGGTTTTTGCTGTGTGGCGCGCCCAGTCAGAGTTCACCATCGTACGGAGCGCAGCGCGCTGCGCCGCTACGGCCCACGCCATTCTGTTAATCGCCATGATGGCGTGGCCTTTTCGTGGTCCGGGCAGGCAGCGCGCTCGTCAGTGCGCCAAGGCACACGTATCAAATCAATCACAAGGCCCTCACCCTTTGTCCTTCTCGCCAGGGAGAGGACACTGGACCACTTCGCGGGCGGTAGAGTGGAGAATGCGGCGCTGTTAGCAAGCCTGTGAAAGATTGGACGGCCGGACAGAATCGAAAGACTCGGACAGGCGCTGAGGGAAAAACCGGCCGGACAGTTGGACAGAATGGCGGACAACGAATGCTCCGCATGACAGGCCAGTACCCGTCCAGCATAGATCGGGCAGGCGGATCGCAGGTGAACGCCCGGTAGATCGGAGTGGCGCAAAGCGGCGGCGGCACGCAGGGGGGTAAATGGTGGTGCGCTCACGAGCGCACCCTACAAGGCGCGATAGTAAGTGGTGGGAGTAATCCGTAACTCGCTGCTCGTAACCCGTAACCCGCTACGGGTACTTTTCAACTCTCAACTCGTCCCTAAAAAGCGCCCGCCCCACCGGGTTGGTGGGGCGGGCATGGGCGCGGGTCGCGCCCTTCAAATCCGCTGGAGACTAACGGCCACGCAGGGCGGGCGGCTGCTGCGATTCGCGGCTGCCGAACTCGACCGGCGGGAAGTTCTGCGGATAACGGTTCTGATGCTCGTTGTCGGTCAGCCGGTTCGCCTCATCGCGAACGTTGAGGGCTGGGCCGTCAATCGGGAGCGCGTTGGTGCTGTAGATATCGTCCACGTCCGCAGGCGTCACCTGGTCCGAGGTCGCGTTCGACGTCCACAGGATCGTGGGCGCGCTGCACAACCAGGTTGGGGCAACGTCGTTGGTCGTGTTGTCCGTCAGCTGGCGGATCTGACCGGTCGCCAACTCGTAGACGTAGATATCCTGGTCGCCATCTGCATTCGAGTTGAAGGCCAGCAACGTCTCATCGGAGGACCAGGACAGGTTGCGCGCGTCCTGGCCGGCATCGGAAATCGGCCGCGGGTTCGTGCCATCCGCGTTCATGATATAGACCCGCGAATCCAGTCCCTCACGGATCGAGTGGAAGCCAACCAGGTCACCGTTCGGGCCGACCAGCGGATCGAAGTCGTTGCCCGTGCCGTCACTCAGGCGGGTTTGCTCGAGCGTAGCCAGGTCAACCTCGTAAATCTGCCACAGGCCGTCACGGTCGGACTGGAAGACCAGCTTGCTGCCATCCGGCGTGAAGGCGGGAGCGAGCTCGTTCGACAGGTTGTCGGTGACGCGCGTTTCCACACCCGTTGCCAGGTCGAGCAGGAACAGGTTCCAGTTACCATCCCGGTTGCTGGTGAAGGCGATGCGTTCGCCAGTCGGCGACCACATAGCCCCGGTGTCTACAGCGAAGTTGTTGAACGTCACGCGGCGCTGCCCCGTGCCATCCACGTTGGCGATGTACAGTTCCCAGTTGCCGTCACGATTGCTCGTGAAGACGATCCAGTCGCCACCCGGCGAGCGGGACGGGGACACGTCCACCACATCAGTGCCAACACCCTTCGAGAGGTTGGCATCGGCTGTCGGATTATCCGGCAGTTCACCAAGGCGGAAGATCTCCCAGTCGCCCGTCACGTCGGTGTGATACACGGCGTGGTCCACGCAAACGGCCGCCGCAACTTCGACGGGCGTCCACGTCTTGGGCAGTTCGGTGTCCGCACAAACCGGTTCGAGGCTGAAGACCGGCAGGCCGTTCTCATCCAGCTCGATCACCGGCTCGATGCATTCCTCAGGCTCCTGACAGCGAACTGCAACGTTGACCACGCCATCGGTGGTGATGAGGGCGTAATTTCCGTCAGGCTGCGGGCCGAGGTCAATGAGTTGCGACTGACCCGGATTCAGCGCCGGTATGGTGCCACCCGGAAGCTGACCGTTCGGGCCGAAGACCACGAAGTCCACCGGGTTCGAGGTACCACTGCCATTGTTAGTGACCGTGAAGATCAGCGAACCGTTCGGCGCGCACTGGCCCACCGCCGCGATTTGCGGCGTCAGGACTGGCGGCGTCGGCGTCGCAGTCGGCAGCTCGCGGCAGGTTACAGCCATCGAGTTTTGCGTCTGGAGCGCCAGGTAGAACACCGTGATCGTGTAATTGCCGGGCGGCAGTGCGCCAGCATTCCCATCGAGCGGCAGCGGCGTGCTCTGGTCGTAATTCTGGTCGAACACGACGTTGTTCGCGCTGTCCGTGATGGTCACGCGGAAATCGCCCTGCAGCGGGCCGCCGGTATTGCTCACCGTGAACGTTACGACCAGCGAGCCTTCGGCACACTGACCCACCACAACCAGATTTGGCGGGACCAGCGTTTCGGTCGGCGTCGGCGTATTCGTCGGCGTATTCGTCGGCGTGTTCGTCGGCGTATTCGTCGGCGTGTTGGTCGGCGTGTTCGTCGGCGTGTTCGTCGGCGTGTTCGTCGGCGTGTTGGTCGGCGTGTTGGTCGGCGTGTTGGTCGGCGTATTCGTCGGCGTGTTCGTCGGCGTTTTCGTCGGCGTGTTGGTCGGCGTATTCGTCGGCGTATTCGTCGGCGTGTTCGTCGGCGTATTCGTCGGCGTGTTGGTCGACGTATTC
>JAEURB010000267.1 GCA_016788435.1 Anaerolineae bacterium
GTCGTCGTTGGGGTTGCCACGACGCGGGGTCGGAATGCCGAAGCGACGCAGGAATTCCTGCATCTGCGGATCGATTGCTGCGCCCTGCTGCTGCGGCCGCGCCCGCTCGGAGGTGCGAATGTTCACCACAGCAGGTCCGACGCGTTCAACCAGTTCGGTGAAGTCAGGCAACGAGGACTGGGCCCGTGCCGGCGCGGCGGTCAAGGTGAACGAAGCGGCGAGCGCCAGAGCCAGCGCAAGCAGTCGGGAGCTTTGCATCAACATGGAAAGTGAACCTCGTGAGGAACGAACCGAACCATGATGCGGTCGGTCTGCAGGGAAAACCCGGAAGTCATGGGCGTCAGCGACGCCCCAGCCATTCGCGGCCCTGAGATTGGGCCAGGGCGGCGCCAATCAAGGGCCACTGCGCTGCGTGATCCTTTCGGCTCAGCAGCAGATGCGTTTCGGCAGGCCAGAATCGACGCCAACCTGCCGGCGACCAGCGCAGGCGCAACCATCGGAAGCCCTGCCACTCCACGGCCACCTGCACGCGGCTGAGCACCAATGCGGGGCGCTCCGGCGCACGCGGCCACAAGCTCCATTGCGCTCCATCGAAGCTCAGTTGGCGCCAGCGGCGCTGCCTGAGCACAAGGGAGAAGACGGCAAGACGCCGCCGCTCGGTCATGGATCAGGCGAAGCGCTTGAAGAGCAGCGTGCCGTTGGTGCCGCCGAAGCCGAAGTTGTTCTTTGCCGCCACATCGATGCGCATGGCTCGCGCCTCGTTGGCGCAGTAGTCCAGGTCGCAGTCGGGATCTTGATCGTGCAGGTTGATCGTCGGCGGCGCGACCTGATCCCGAAGGGCCAACACGGTGAACACCGACTCGATACCTCCGGCCCCCCCCAGCAAGTGGCCGGTCATGGACTTGGTCGAACTGACCACCATGGATTTCGCGTGGTCGCCGAAGGCGAGCTTGATGGCGTTGGTCTCGTTCACGTCCCCGAGGGGTGTCGAGGTGCCGTGGGCGTTCAGGTATTGCACTTGGTCAGGCCGCATGCCGGCGTCGCGAAGCGCCGCCTGCATCGCGCGGCGCGGGCCGTCGACATTGGGAGCCGTCATGTGGAAGGCATCAGCCCCCATGCCGAAGCCGACGAGTTCCGCATAGATGCGCGCACCACGGGCCTGGGCAGACTCCAGGCTCTCCAGCACCATCACCCCGGCCCCCTCCCCGAGCACGAAGCCGTCGCGCCCGCGATCCCACGGACGTGACGCTGTCTCGGGGCTGTCATTTCGCGTGGACAGCGCACGAGAGGCAGCGAACCCGCCCATTCCGAGAGCGCAGACGGTGGATTCGGCGCCGCCGGCGACCATCACGTCCGCATCTCCGGCCTGGATGAGCCGTGCTGCCAGGCCGATGCAGTGCAGTCCCGTGGTGCAGGCCGTGACCACGGCCAGATTCGGGCCTTGGTAACCCAAGCGAATCGACAACTGTCCCGACACCATGTTGATGATGGTGGCGGGGATGAAGAAGGGCGAAATACGGCGCGGGCCGCGGCTCAGACACTCGCTGTGGGTGTCCTCGATCATCGGCAGACCGCCGATGCCCGATCCGACCATGCAGCCGATGCGTTCCGCCTGCTCCTCGCTGAGTTGATCGCCGGTGGGCAGGCCGGCATCGGCCACGGCCTGCAGACCCGCAGCCATGCCGTAGTGCACGAAGCGATCCATGTGGCGCGCTTCCTTGGCCGGCATCCAATCCTCGACGTTGAAGCCCTTCACTTCGCCGGCAAAGCGGCAAGCGAACTGGCTGGCGTCAAAACGGGTGACATTGGCAATGCCCGAGCGGCCCGCAAGGATGGCGGACCAGGCGTCGGCCACGGTGCTGCCCACTGGGGTCACCAGGCCCAGGCCGGTGACGACGACACGACGGCGACTCATGCGTGACGCAACTCTCTAAGACGGAACAGAAACGACAACGCGCCTGGGAATACCCCGCAGGCGCGTTGCAAGGGCCAAACTCAGGCCTTCTGGTGCTTGACCGCGTAGTCGATGGCCAATTGGACGGTGGTGATCTTCTCAGCCTCTTCGTCCGGGATCTCGATGCCGAACTCGTCCTCGAGCGCCATCACCAGTTCCACGGTGTCGAGCGAGTCGGCGCCCAGGTCGGCGACGAAGGCCTTTTCGTTGGAGACGTCCGCCTCAGGCACGCCGAGTTGCTCGGCAATGATCTTCTTGACGCGGGCTTCGATATCGCTCATGACTCCTCCAGGAGGGGTGTTCAAAGAAAAACAGCCGCGGATTCTAAGGGGTCTAGATCGCGGGCTCTAAAACGCCTGCAGGTCGCGCCGATTCAGCAGGACGGGATCGGCCTTTCGCGTGGGGTGATGCCGTCCACGACAGGGCAACCGCCCCACACTCAGCACATGTACATGCCCCCGTTGACGTGCAGTTCGCTGCCCGTCACGTAACCACCGTGCGGGCTGGCCAGAAAGGCTACCGCCTCGGCAACCTCACGCGCCTCGCCGAGCCGGCCCAGCGGAATCTGCGCCAGCAGCGCCGCCTGTTGTGCTTCAGGGAGTACGGCAGTCATGTCGGTGGCGATGAAGCCAGGAGCCACGCAGTTCACGG
>JAEURB010000322.1 GCA_016788435.1 Anaerolineae bacterium
GCGCACTTTCACGACGACGACCAGCGCGCCGCCTTCGCCGCGGCGTTCGTGAAGGGCAGTTGAGAGTTGAAAGTTGAAAGTTGAAAGGTCGCCGCTGAGAGGCGATCATACGCCCCAAACAGATGACCGCGTTTCCCAGGTATGCCGAACGCAGTTGAGGATCATTCATTGAGCCGGTGGCATCACCTGTCGTCACCTTCTTTCAACTTTCAACTTTTAACTTTCAACTCAACAGGAACCCCGCATGTCCACGTTCTGCCCCCAAGCTGTGATTTTCGATATGGATGGCCTGCTGGTCGATTCCGAGCCGGTGTGGCAGGAAGTCGAGGATGGCCTGCTCACGCGGCGCGGCTACCAGCTCGACCCTGAGGTGCGCAGCGGCCTGATCGGGATGCGGATGGCCGATTTCTGGGGCGAAATGGTGCGCGAGTACCAGATTCCCGAAGCGCCCGAAACGCTGATCCGCGAGGTGACGGACAACATGGTGGCGGCCATTCCCGGCCATGTGGACCAGCGGCCCGGCGCGCAGGAACTGCTCGATTTCCTTCACGCGCGCGGCGTGCCATGCGCCATCGCCTCGTCGTCACCGATGGCCATCATCCAGGCGGTCGTTGAATCCGAAGGCTGGCACGGCTATTTCAAGGCGTTCGTATCGGGCGACCAGGTGCCAAATGGCAAGCCCGCGCCCGATATCTATCTGGAAGCAGCGCGGCAGTTGAATACGCCTGCGGCCGCCTGCCTCTCGCTCGAAGACAGCCGCAACGGGGCGCGGGCCGCCGCCGCCGCCGGTACGGTTTGCTATGCCGTGCCCGACCTGAGCCACGGCCACCCGGACCAGTTCACGGAGATCACGCCGCACGTCTTCGCCAGTCTGCACGACGTGCGCGCCGCGCTGGCCCAATCCGACTGCTTTGAGGGATAATCAGCCCATGCATGAAGTCCTGATCGCCACGCACCTGACCGACGACAGCCTCACTCTGCTCAACGAGGAGGGTGATGTGACGGCCGTGCCGATCACGCCGGTGGCCCATACGCTGCGCGAAAAGCTGGCGACGGCCGCCGCCATTATTGCCCGCGACGATGTGGTGCTGGACAAGGCGCTGCTGGCGCATGATTCCTCGCCCAATCTGAAGGTGATCGGCTGTGTGGGCGCATCGGTGAGCGGCGTGGATATGGCCGCGGCCACCGCGCGCGGGATTATCGTGATGAACACGCCGGGCGCCAACGCCATCGCCGCCGGCGAACTGACGCTGACGCTGATGCTGGCCCTCAGCCGCAAACTGGTGACCGCGCACACCAGCCTGCGCGAAGGGTACTGGCTGCTCGATCGCAAGCGGCAGGCCGGCACGCAGCTTTACGGCAAAACGCTCGGCCTGATCGGGCTGGGGCGGGTGGGCGCGGTGGTGGCCCAGCGCGCGCTGGCCTTCCACATGACCGTGCTGGCCTTCGACCCATACATCAGCGACGAGCAAATCGGCGACGAGCGCGTGCAGTTGGTCGGCCTCAAGGAACTGCTCGGCCGCAGCGACTACGTCAGCCTGCACGTGCCGCTGACGGACGAAACGCGCGACATGGTCAACGAGGAGTTTCTGCACACCATGCGCCGGGGCGCACGCCTGATCAATACGGCGCATGGTGCGCTGGTGAACGAGGACGCGCTGGCCGGAACGCTGCGCGCCGGGTATCTGGCCGGGGCGGCGGTGGATGTTTTCCGCGAAGAGCCGCCCTACAGCAGCCCGCTCATCGGCCTGGAGAACGTCATCCACACCCCGCGCATCGGCGATAACACAGCCGAGGCCTCGTCGGACGTATCGCTGCAAATCGTCACGCAGGTGCTGGACGCGCTGCGCGGTGATGACTACCGCAACGTGGTCAATCTGCCCTTCGTGCATGGGCTGGATTTCGAGACGGCGCACCCGTACATGATCCTCGCCGAACGAATGGGCAAGCTGCTGCTGGCGCTGGCCCGTTCGCCGATTCGCCGGATTGCCGTCGAGTACAAGGGCGATGAACTGGCCTCGCTGGTGCGGCCGGTGACGGTGGCGCTGCAGCGCGGCATTCTGGCGGGCGTGCATGGCGAGGCGGTCAATTACATCAACGCGCCGGTACTGGCCGCCGAACGCGGGATGCAGGTGACGCAGGTCAAGGGCATTCGCAGCGCCGGTTACGCCAGCGCGGTCTCGGTTCACGTCACGCTCGAAGATGGCGAGCCGATTACGATGACCGGCACGCTGCTGGACCGCCGCGAGCCGCATATCGTGCAGATCAACGATTACCGCATGAACTTCATCGCGGAAGGCCGCCTGCTGGTGATGGGTAGTTACGACCAGCCGGGCGTCATCGGCCGTGTCGGTACACTGCTGGCCGATAACGGCATCAATATCGCGTCGTGGCATACCGGGCGCAGCACGCCGGGCGGCCACACGCTGACCGTGCTGACGCTCGATGAACCCGCGCCAGACGCGGTACTGGCGGCGCTGCGGGCGCAGGACTTCGTGCGCCACGCTCATCAGGTTATGCTGTGACCACCCGCCGCTGGATGCTCGTGGATGCGCTGTTCCTGGCGGCGCTGATGGCCTATGCGCTGCTCGGTACTTCTCTCGCGCCATTTCACGGCGACGAGCCGATGCAGATCTACTTCAGCGGCGATTACGAGGTCGCCGTGCTGCAGGGCAACCCGGCGGCGCTGACCACCCGCCCGCCCTACGACATTGACAGCGTTCCCCAGCTTCGCATCCTCAACGGCTCGGTTCACCGCTATCTGGCCGGGCTGGCCCGCCAAATCGCCGGCATTGGGGCCGAGCAACTGCCGCCGCACCCCGGCTGGGACTGGGGCCTGACCTACGACCGTAACGTCGAAACCAGCCACCGCCCTTCCGAGGCGCTGTTGATGGCCGGGCGATGGCCGTCATCGCTCCTGCTGGCACTGAGCGCGCCGCTGGCCTTCGGGCTGGGCTGGCTGGTGGGCAAACGGCCGGGCGCGTATCTGGCGGCAGGGCTGATCATGCTCAATCCGATTGTGCTGCTCAATGGCCGGCGCGCCATGCAGGAGGGCGCGCTGCTCTTCTTCGGGCTGGCGGTCGTCCTGGTTGGCGCATGGATCGCACGACAACGCGCCGGGGGGAAGCCCGTTTCGCCGCTGGTTTGGGGGCTGCTGGCGCTCAGCGGCGGGCTGGCGCTGGCCAGCAAACACAGCACGCTGCCGTTCATCGGCGGGGCGCTGGCGTGGGTCTTCCTTGGCGAACTGACGCATTTCCAGCTTCGCCCGTTCCTGAAGATGACCGGGGCGCTGGTTGTCTGCGGGGTGCTCATGCTGGTGCTGTTCTTCGCTGTATCACCGGCGCTATGGGATGACCCGCTGGCGCGCTTCCGCGATTTGCTGCAGGTGCGGGCGACGCTGCTCGATATTCAGGTCAGCGGGATGCCGACGGCGCTCGACTACCGGGCGATTGGCCTCTTCGTGCAGCCGTTCCTGGTTCCGCCGCAGTTCTTCGAGGTGGCCTCGTGGGGCGAAGCGGCAACTATCACGGCTGAAATCGAACGCTACCTGGCGTCTGGCCTGGCGGGCGTGACCTTCGCCAGCGTGATCGGCGCGGTCACCACGGGCCTGATGCTCACCGGCATGCTCATCGCGCTGCTGCGCCGCGTGCGCCCGTTCGCTGACTGGGCGACGGCCGTGGGCCTGTTCGCGTGGTGGGGCATCACGGCGCTCTCGCTGCTGGCCAACCCCCTGCCGTGGCAGCGTTACTTCCTGCCGCTCATCCCGCCCGCCGCGCTGTTCGCCGTCATCGGCGCGCTTGGGCTGTGGGCCATCATCCGGCAATTGATCCGAAGGCCCGCCACGGGCCGGGTGGCCGCCTGACACCAGAACAATACTTGCTCATTTGTTCTATTCGGACTATGCTGAGTTCTGTACGGGGGCGGCCGTTTGCTCTCCGTAAGACGCCCCCGCAGGTGAGGAGGAAGTGATGAGCGACTCTGTAAAGAAGTCCACCAGCGGCAAGAAGGCCAGCAGCGGATTTTCGGCCGAGGAAAAGGCCGCGATGAAGGAACGCGCCAAAGAGATGAAAGCGTCTTCCAACAAGGCGGAAGCAGAAGCCGACGCACTCGCCAAAATCGCCGAGCTGCCGGAACCTGAGCGCAATATTGCCGAACGGCTCCATACCCTCATCAAGGCTAACGCACCCTCGCTCTCGCCGAAGACGTGGTACGGGATGCCGGCCTACGCCAACAGCGACGGCAAAATCGTGTGCTTCTACCAAAGCGCACAGAAGTTTGGCACGCGCTACGGGACACTCGGCTTCAACGACAGCGCCAGGCTCGACGACGGCGATTTCTGGCCGGTCGCGTTCGCGTTGAAAGAACTAACGCCCGCCATTGAGGCGAAGATCGCCGCCATCGTCAAGAAGGCGGTGAGCTGAGAGGCGGCGCGGCGTCCACTCCTCACCCCAGACTTCACCCTGCCCCTCTCCCACGGTACAGCGCGCAGACACAGCGGATCGCAGGGAGAGGGGCAAGAGTAGAATCCGATTGGGCCCTCACCCTTAGTCCCTCTCCCCCAGGGATAGGGAAATTGGCCCCATCATGAGCCCCGCCCGCTTGCCGGGTGCGTGGCGAAGCGGGCGGGGTTCACAGGGAGGAGGGGTGGTTGTCACAAGACCTTGTGTTCCACCGGGAACCCGCACGGCCGTCACCGCACGAACTCCTGCACCCATCTTCCCTCAATCTAACCTTAATGTCAAGTGAAATGAATTGAAATGTTCATTACGAACAACTTTTTCAGGATATCAGACCCCAAAGCGTGCTGATCGCAAACAGGATGATCACCCCGCCGCTGATCCGGTTGACCCACAGCATGGCGCGCGGGGTGAAACGGGCACGGAACAGCGCGGCGGCGGCGACCAGGCTGCCCGCCCACAAAATCGAGCCGAGGAAGACGCCGAACACCAGCACCAGCGGGCATGATTGGCCGCCTTCGTTGAACGCCGCCAGCCCTGCCCCGGTGAAGATACCCGCATAAATCAGGATCGTCATCGGGTTGGTGAGCGTGAGTAGCAGCGTGGAGAAATAGTCGCGCCAGAGATTGCCGCCCATGTCCTGCACGGCCTGAGCGGCGGGGGGCGCGCGGAAGATGCGGATACCCAGATAGAGCAGAAACAAGCCGCCCGCCAACTGCACGGGAGTTTGCAAGCTGACGAATAAGCCGGCCAGAAACGTGAAGCTGAACGCCGCCACCGCCGCGTAAATCGCATCGGCGCTGGCCGCCCCCAACGCGGTCGCCATGCCCGAACGCCAGCCATTGGACAGGGCGCGCCGCACGTAGAGCACGGTGATTGGACCAACCGGCGCGGCAATCGTGATGCCGATCAGAATGCCAGCAGGCAAGAGACTGAGGCACGACTCCATCTGCAAAATCCGTCTCGCGCAGGCGCGCTCCTGCCGTGAAAGGCGTACGAAGCCGCGCATTCTATCCTGCGCGTGCTATAGTTGCACGCGCTTGAACGTCCGCCCGAGACCAATCCTCGCGCACCCGCCCGCCTGTGGATGAAGATGGCCCTCTATACTGCGCTACCTGACGACTCGCCCGTACCGTCCAGCCTGATCACCGAACGGCTACTGCTGCGCGCGCCACGCGGTGGCGATGCGCCGCTGGTTCACGCCGCGATTTACGACTCGTTCGAGTCGTTGAGCCAGTGGATGCCTTGGGCGCGGCGACTGCCAGACATCAGCGAATCGGAGCTGTTCGTACGCGAAGCAAGAACGCGCTTCCGCAACCGTGAGGAACTCAACTTCCTGATTTTTCCGCGCGAACGCGGCCCACTGCTGGGGGCTATCAGTCTGCACACGATTGACTGGAGCGTGCCGCGTTTCGAGATCGGCTACTGGCTGCGTGACAGCGCGCGCGGCAAGGGCATGATGACCGAGGCGATACGGGCGCTTACGGCCGTGGGCTTCGAACGGCTGGAGGCGGAACGAATGGAGATTCGCTGTGACTCGCGTAACGAGCGCAGCGCAGCGGCCGCCCGGCGAGCAGGCTACATGCTCGAAGCTGTGCTGCGGCGGCAGGCCCGCGACAACGCGGGCCAACTACGCGATACGCTGGTCTTCGCCCGCTTCCCGGACGAAGAGGGGTGACGCGCCACTAACAGGTTGTCGCGGACTACCTCAACCGGGCTTACCGTTGGCGCTGCCCATCACCAGATTGAACATGCTGATATAGCGTTCGAGGTCGGCCAACAGCTTCTGGCGCTCATCGCCCGGCAGGAGGCTAAAGATCAGTTTGACCTGAGCGAGCAGCGCTTCCTGCACCCCCTGAAAGCGCGCATAGCCTGCGCTGGTGAGCAGCACGAACACCGAACGGCGGTCGGCTACGCTGGCTTCGCGCTGCACCAGCGGCGGGTTCATTTGTTCCATCCGCTTGATCAGCCCGGTCATCGTGGCATGCGTGAGGCCGTGCCGCCGCGCGATGCTTCCGATGCTCAGGCGGCCGCTGCTCTCCTGCAGGGTGTTCAGCACGTAGAACTGCGGTGTGGTGAGGCCATGCCGGGTGAGCAGGGCTTCCAACTGCTTTTCACCTCCCTGCACCACTTCGAACAGCATCCGAAACAGCCGTTCAGCATCCTGTTCGACAGACGAAGGTTCGGTGGACATGCGGCCGATCATCCCCTGAAAGGCGGTATGGGCCGCCAGAATATTGCGTGAGTGTAACCGCTTGTAACAATCCGGTCGAGATGAACCCCCGAAATTGAGGCTTCAGGCAAAGCGGAAGCTGGAGTAGTGTACTGGGGAGTTTCGCCGATAGGTTGAGAGGAATATTCCGTGAAATTGTTATCGCTCGCAGGCGTGGCGCTGCTGGTGCTGGCGGCCCTGCCGCTGGTTGCGAATGCCCAGGATGAGATCACGCTCGAACCCGTCACGATTGATGTGTTTGGCGTCCAGTCGGTCGCGCCGGAAGGCTGGCAACCAGTCGGACCCGGCGTTTATGCGCGGGCCTCATCGGCCACCGACGTCGCGCTGATCGCCCAGCAGTCCGCGCCAATCCCCGTTGAACAATTACTGCAGGCCGTGCTGCCTCAGTTGGGCCTGACCGAAGCGCCTGAGCCAGTAGGAGAACGCACCACCGATCATCTCACCTGGACGCTGTATCAGGTGGATGTCGAAGTTCCGGTGATTGGTGTCGTGCGGGTGGATGTGGCGATGGCTCAGGGCAGCGGCGCGTCGTATACGGTGATGATGCAGGCGACAGCCGAGGAATTCGACGTATTCCATGAGCAGGTCTTCCTGCCGGCGCTGGAGGCCTTTCAGCCGATAGCCGAACCGGAAGCGACCGCCGAGACAACGGAATCCGCGCCCTACCGCGAAGAAGCGGTGACCTTCCCCGGCGGTGCTGAGGATGTGACGCTGGCCGGCACGCTGACGATTCCCGAAGGCGACGGTCCGTTCCCGGCCATTGTGCTGGTGAGCGGCAGTGGTCCGCAGGACCGCGACGAGACGATTAGCGGCACGCTGATGAAACCGTTTGCCCTGCTGGCCGATGCGCTGGCGCGGGCGGGCGTTGCCGTGCTGCGCTACGATGACCGTGGCGTGGCGGAAAGCACGGGCGACTTCACCACCGCGCTCACCGAGGACTTCACCGCCGACGCGGCGGCCGCGATTGCGTGGCTGCAAACACAACCTGAACTCAATCCGGAGCTTGTAGGCGTTCTCGGCCACAGCGAGGGCGGGATGGTGGC
>JAEURB010000335.1 GCA_016788435.1 Anaerolineae bacterium
GGGATAGCAGTCCCAGAACTTGGGAAATTGAGGGAATTCGGGAATGGGGCACTGGGGTTGGCGGCCTCTGGTCGTTTCGACCTTCCTGAGCGTTTGGGTCGCAGGCTGCAACCTGCTGAGCGACTCGGCCGCTTCCACGCAAACACCCAGCCCTTATCCGCTGGTCACCTTGACGGTTGGGCGCGCATCACGGGCCAGCCCGCGCGCGCCAACGGCGATGGCGGCCACCGCCAGCCCGGTGCTCCGCGCGCCTGCCCACCCGGCCACAGCCCCGACAGTTGAACCCACCCCTTCCATCTACACCGTGCAACCCGGAGATACCGCGCTCGCTATCGCGCTGCGGGCCGGCATTGACCTGCCTGCGCTGCGTGCTGCCAACGGCGGGCAGATGCTGTCCATCCTCACCATCGGCCAAACGCTGATCATCCCGCCTCCCTCTGGCAGTCCCACACAAATCGCCAGCCTGCCCACGGCCGTACCGCTCGCGCTCACCGTCGAAGCGCCCACCTGTACGCCGCTCGGCGATGATGAGTCGCTGTGCCTGGGCCGCGTTCTGAACGGCGAATCAGCCGCCGCTGCCAACATCGAACTGACCGTGACCGTGCTGGATACGTCTGGCGCGGAAACAGCGGTCTCGCTGGCCATCGAGCAGGGCGTGCTGCCGGTGGATGGCTGGGCCCCATATCGCGTGCAAGTGCCGGTTCCGCCCGAACAAATCGCCGCGATATCGGTCGAGGTGAGCAGCGCTGGCCTGGCCGCCGAACCAGCCATCGTCGAAGTGCGCGACTCGCGCCTGGCCTATCGTGACGGGCGCGGTACCGTCAGCGCCATGCTCCACAATCCCGGCAGTCAGCCCGTATCGCTGGCGCGGGCGGTCGTGACGCTGCTCGCCGCCGATGGCCGAGTGCTTGGCTACCGCGTCACGCCGCTCGAGGGTCGCCTCATGCCAGGTCAGCAAGTTCCGTTCGAAACAACAGTGGTGGCGCTCGGCGAAGCGGGCCTCTTGCCGCGCGTGCAGATCAGCATCGAGGCGCAGGCCGGGCCATAGGGGTGTATAGTGAGCGACGCGGGGCGAATTTCCCTCTCCCTGCGGGAGAGGGACTAAGGGTGAGGGCCGCGCGGGTGATCTTGATGCGTTTGCCCTGAGCTTTGCATCGTAAGGTATTCATCTTTCGATTCGTCTGAATTATCATCAGGCTATTGGGAGCAGAGGGGATTTCACGTCATGGAGAGCAAGACCTTCAAGGTTCCGAACATCGGCTGCAATGGCTGCGTGAATACGATCACCAATGAACTGAGCGGTCAGCCGGGCATTCAGTCGGTGAAGGCCGATGTGGCCACCAAGCTCGTTACGGTGCAGTGGGACGACCCGGCGACGTGGGACTCGATCACCGCCACGCTGACGGAAATCGAATATCCGCCCGAAATGGCGTTGATGCCGTAGCAGCAAAAGCCGAGTCAACTGAAGCGCCCTTGCCACTCATTGGCAGGGGCGCTTTTGTTATCGGGCGTGCGGGCGCTGGCGAGCGCAACACGGCCACTAGGCCTCGCCGTACATGCGCCGTTTCAAGGGGCCCTGCTGGCCGTAATTTGCCAGGTTCTTGAACAGTGTTATTTTGAAGCTAGACGCAAGGATGGTTGCTGTTGAATGGAGGAGATATCATGAGGAAGATCTCTCTGCTTATCGCGGTTTTCGTTCTCCTGCTAGCTGCAGCCGGGGTTCTGGCGCTGGGCCCGTCGCCATCGTGGCAGTTGACCCAGGGCGCGCCAGCTTCCTGCAGCGCATCGTCCGCTCTTGTCATGCCTGGCGTCGAGATTAACGTCGCACCGGGGCCGGCTTCGGAGCAGGGCGTTCTGAGCGCACCGGGCAACCCAAACCTCGGCGTTACGCATGACACCAGCTTCTCAGGCGTTGGCACGTTCGGTTTCACCGTCTTCCTCACTGGGCCTTACTCGCTGCCCGCCAACACGCCGTTGACCCTGTCAGTGACGACCTATCACGGCCCGAACTACACGGGTGGCGTGGCCTATGTCAGCACGGCCACCTGGGATTGCACCACCGGTACGTTGATTTCGCTAGTCTCGGGGGTGCCTGCGGCGCCAGTGACGGCGGCTGTCTGCACGACGCCGCTGCCTTCCGGTTCAGTGGTGGGCGATGCGCCGGGTGGCGCGCAGATCTACTGGGGGCCGTCGGCCGATAAGGAATCCAATGGAGTTGTCCTTAACCCGGGCAGCTATTGGGTCGTGGGCTTTGACGAAACCGGCGAATTCGCTCAGGTTTGGCTAACCTGTGATACGCAACTGCTCTGGGTCCGGGCGGATGCGATTGGGCCGAGCGCCAACGCGCCCTGGAACGGCACGCCGCTCCCGTCTCGCGTGGTCGGCTAACCGTATCCGTCATGCCGCCATCTGCGCGGCTTGAGCAATGTTTTTTTGACAGGGGGCAGGCCGCGTGCTTGCCCCTGTTCGTTCAGAGGGTTCGCGCCGCTTCCCACTCCGGGAGGAGCATACTGTAGCAAACCGAGTCCTTGCGCTCGCCAAGGCGGATGATCTTGCTGCGCAGCGTGCCTTCATAGGTCATGCCCAGCTTCTGCATCACGCGGCCCGACGCCGGGTTGCCGGCATAATGCGAGGCGTAGATTCGATACAGGCCAAGCACGCCGAAACCGAAATCGAGCAGCGCCCGGCCCGCTTCGGCAGCATACCCCTGATTCCAGTACGCCACGCCCAGCCAGTAGCCCAGCTCGGCGCGCTCGTGCACCGGCTCCAGCACCAGGCCGATGCCGCCGATCAGGAGCTTGCTGGCGCGCTGTTCGATGCTGAAATTCAGTGACGCCCCGGCCTCGCGGTTCTCGCGCGAGCGCGTGATGAAGCTCTGGGCATCTTCCACCGCATACGGGAACGGCATATGCAGCGTCCCCCTGATCACGCGAATGTCGTTGGCGAGTTCGGCGATGCGCGCGGCGTCTTCCTCGCGCGGCGCGCGCAGGAGCAGGCGCTCGGTATCGAGGGTCAGCGACAGCGGCCTGGCCGGTTCAAGATCCATTCTATTCTCCGCAGGCCTGAGCGACTGAGGACAAATCGGCTGGTCGCGCTTGGAGAGTCACTGGCAGGTCAAACGTGTCGGTCCCGCGCACGACGCGCATCGTCACGTTGTCACCTGGCCGCGTATTGACGACCAGATAGGCGACCAGGTCATCCATCGAGCGGATCGCGAAATCGTTGACCGCCACGATGATGTCGCCACCCACGCAGATTGGCCGGTCGCGCACAATGACCTCGCGGCTGCCGCCGCGCAAACCGGCTTCGGCCGCCGGTGAACCCGGCGTGACGCCCGAAATGAGTACGCCCGCCTGCACCGGCAGGTGGAGTGTTTCGGCCAGCGCCGGTACGCTGAAGCCGTCCTCACTACTCTGGCTGGTGATGCCTATCCACGAGTAGCTTACCTGCCCGTCATCCAGCAGATCGGGTATGATGCGGGCGACAGTACTGGACGGCACCGCGAAGCCCACCCCCTCGAACACGCCTGATTCGGTGCGGATGGCGGTGTTGACGCCGATCAGTTCGCCGCGCGAGTTGAGCAGCGGGCCGCCGCTGTTACCGGGGTTGATCGGCGCGTCCACCTGCAGAATCGACGGATTCTGGAAGCCAGCGCCCGTGCCAGTCACCATATCCGCCGAAGGCAGCTGGCGGCCGATGGCGCTGATGATGCCGGTCGTCATCGAGCTGGCCAGCCCGAACGGGTTGCCGATGGCGATGGCGCGCTGGCCCACGCGCACGTCATCCGAATTGGCGAATGTGACGGGCAGCAGCCGCGCCGGGTCCACGTTAACGCGCACCACGGCCAGGTCGCTGTACTGGTCTTCGCCCACCAGTTCGGCGCTCGTCACGAAGCCATCGCTGAACGTGACCGTGATCGAGCGCACGCCGTCAATGACATGCGCGTTGGTGACGATATGGCCGTCGCGGTCGTACACGAAGCCGGATCCGCTGGCCGTGCTGGTCATGATCGAGTCGTGCGGCGTCTCCAGCACGACCTCGATGTTGACGACCGACGGCACGAGCCGGGCGTAAATATTAGCCAGCAGTTGGTATTCGGCATCGGCCGCGGCGATTAGCTCGTCTGGCACCGCCGTCGGCGTGGGCGCGGTCTGCGCCATCTCGACGCTGATCGGCAGGTCATACACCGGCGTCGTCAGCCGGGCGTTCGGCGGCAGCGCGCCCGCCACTGGTTCATTCTGGCAGGCGGCCAGCGCAGCAGTGAGCAGGATCAGCAAAGTTGGTAGCAGGCGCTTGAGCGTCATCCATTCAATCCGTGTGAACAGCCAGACAGGCAAACCAAACCTCACCCCCCAACCCCCTCTTAACCGGTGATGGGTGAGCGGCAGCGCGGCGCGTTGCCCTTCACCCCTCTCCGCGTGCGGAGAGGGGCTGGGGGTGAGGTTTCTTCGCGGCATGAGGCCACGGCATAATCATCTCAGAACAGGTCGCGCAGGTGTTCGACGGCCGCGCGTTGTTCGTCGCTGAGGTGATCCGGCACGGTGATCAGCACGCGGGCGTACAGATCGCCGCGCTCGCTGGGTTGTTTCAAGCGCGGCATACCCTTGCCGGGGATACGCAGCTTACGTCCGCTTTGCGTGCCGGCCGGTATCTTGAGCTTGATCGGCCGGCCGAGCGTGGGCACATTCACATCGCCGCCCAGCAGCGCGGTGAATAGATCCACGCGCACCTCGCATGTCAGGTCGTCACCGTCGCGGGTGAACAGCGGGTGCGGCTCGACCTCGACCACCAGGTACAGGTCGCCGGAGTGGCCGCCATTGATGCCGGGTTCGCCTTCGCCGGCCAGCCGCACCTTGGTGCCAGTAGCCGCACCCTTAGGAATATTGGCGCGCAGCGAACGGTCAGCCTTATTGATCAGGCGTACTGCGCCGTCATAGGCCTCTTGCAACGTGATTTGCACCGACGTCGTGATGTCCTGGCCGTCCACCGGGTAGCTGACGCGTGAGCGCGTTTCCTGCGCCCGCGTACCACGCGCCGCCGTGCGCCCGAACATCTGATTGAGCATGTCCGAGATATCGCCGAAGCCGCCGCTTTCGTTGAAATCCACCCGCGTGCCGTAAGCGCCCTGCCCCCGGAAGCCGCCAGCGCCGGGCATCGCCGCCGGGTCAATTGTGCCGAAGCGGTCATACATCTGGCGCTTTTCCGTGTCAGACAGTACCTCGTAGGCCTCGTTCAGTTCCTTGAACTTGGTTTCGGCCGTCGGGTCATCCTTGTTGGCATCGGGATGCACTTTCTTGGCGAGGCGGCGATAGGCGCTCTTGATCTCTTTATCGGTCGCGTCGGGTTTGACACCGAGCGTGGCGTAGTAGTCTTTCTTGGCCATAGGTTTGTTTTCCGCGTCTTGGGGGGCCGGGGGCGGTACAGGGTCACCAAGCCGGCTCGCTGCCCGAACGCGCGTCCCTCCCGCACAGAGTAGCGGCTTCGAACGAGGCCGCCCACGACTGATCGTATGAGCGTTACCGGTACAAAGTCAACTTAGTCGCAAGTTTCTTACAGAGTATTTATACGTTGCAGCCTGCCCTGCTTGCCAATCCGCGCCGCTTTTGCAGGACTGCTGAAGCCGTGATTCACCACAAAGGCGCAATAAGCACAGAGCGTTTTCCTCTGTGTTCTCCGCGTCGTGGTGAAATCTTTTACGGCCCGGCGGTATAGCTTTCCGGTGGGGCGTCGCGGACGACCGAGAACGGGATCGGCTCGCTTTCAACCGTCGTGCCGTCCGCCAACATGGCATGGGCGGCGAGGGTGTGATCGCCCAGTTCCAGCACCCACCATAGCACCCACGGCTCGTCCGTCACCGTACCCAGCTCGGCGCCATCCAGCACGTAGGTCACCGCGTGCGTGCCGGCCGGTGCGCCCGCCGTCAGGCGCAGGCGCTGCGCGTCACGCGGGATGACGGTCGAAAGCTCGAACGAGGTGTAGGGGTCGGGTTCGAGCAGGCGCAGGCGGTCATCGGCGGCGGCCACACGGGCGGCGGCCCCCGGCGGCGGCTGAGCGATATGATTGCGCAGCGCCCAGTCCCGCGCCTCCTGTGGCAGCACTTCATAGACCCGATTCACGCGGTCGGCATCGGGGGTCGTCTCATCGGCGCGCAGGCCGGTGCGTGTGTCAATCGCAATCGTCTGCCAGATGGTATCGGTTGCGGCCGGCTCGGTGCCGTCAATGAACCACTCGTCGCGGGTGAGCGGGCAAGCTGGCGTGGGCAGGTCACCACTGGGCACGCACACCCGCACGCGACTCACGCCATCTGGCACGCTGAACGAAAGCTGCGGCTGACCAAGAAGCAAGGCGCGCATTGTCCCGTTCCAGATCGGCCCGGCCCCGCTGATGCCTGTCACACTGACCATCGGCGTGTTGTCGGCGTTACCCACCCACACGCCGGTCACGAGGTTGGGCGTGTAGCCCACGATCCAGTTATCGCGGAAGTCGGTCGTCGTACCGGTTTTGGCGGCGGCCGGCCGCCCGATATTGAGCGCGCTGTTGCGCCCGAAGCCCATCAGCCGCGCCGCGTCGTCGCTCAGGATATCGGTGATCAGGAACGCCACGCGCTCGTCAATTACCTGCTGGCCGGGCCGGGTGCTGCGCCCATCGAACAGTACGTTCCCCTGCGCATCGCGAACCTCAAGCACCATCTGTGGCTCGATGCGGCGGCCGCCGTTGGCGAAGATGCTGTAGGCCTGCACCAGATCGAGCAAGCGCACCTCGCCGCCGCCGAGCGTCACCGCCAGATCGAGGTTTGGGTTTTCGGCCAGCGTCGTCAGCCCGGCGCTACTGGCCAACTGCACCATCGCTGGCACGCCAACATGGTCGAGCGCCACCACCGCCGGGATGTTGAGCGACGAGGCCAGCGCTTCGCGGGCGCTGACCGGGCCATGCTCGACCAGTGCGTAATTGGCCGGGGTGTAGCTTTCCATCCGGCGCGTGACGAACGGCGTCTCGACATCCAGCAGCATGGTCGCGGCCGTGTACGGATCGGCCGCTGCCGGGTCGAAGGCGGCGGCGTAGGTGAACGGCTTGAGCGCGCTGCCCGGCTGGCGCGGGGCCAGCGCCGCGTTCACCGCCCCGTCAATGGCCTCATCGAAATAATCGGGACTGCCCACCATCGCCAGCACCTGACCCGTGTACGGGTCAAGCGAGACGAGCGCGGCGTTGTGCGCTTCGGCCGGGGCGCGGCGCGGATCAACCGGGTGGTTGATGGCGTACAACTGGCTCCGCATGATCGACTCGGCGGCGTTCTGCCAGTCGAGGTCGAGCGTGGTCGTCACTTCCAGCCCGCCCTGCAGCAGTTGTTCCGGGTAATCGCGCTCAAGCTGCTTGAGGACGGCCATCACGAAATGCGGCGCTTCGATAGGAAAGGGGACGGACGCGAATTGCAGTCCTTCCGCCTTGGCCGCCTCAGCCTGATCGGGCGTGATGTACGCCAGCGCCGCCATGCGGTCGAGCACGATTTCCTGACGAGCCGTCGCCGCTTCGAGGTTGGACAGCGGATCGTAGGCGGCGGGCGCCTGCACCAGCCCGGCCAGCAGTGCGCATTCGGCCAGCGACAGATCGGCCGCGCCCTTGCCGAAATACGCCCCGGCTGCCGCTTCGATGCCATAAGCCAGATTGCCGAAATACGACTGGTTGAGGTAGAGCGCCAGCACCTCATCTTTGCTGTAGGCGCTTCCCAGGCGCAGGGCCAGCACCGCCTCGCGCAGCTTGCGGATCAGCGTGCGGCCGGCGCGCTGCTGCGGGTCCATCAGCAGATTGCGCGCCACCTGCTGCGTGATGGTACTGCCGCCTGCCAGCACTTCGCCGCCTTGTAGATTGATCCACAGCGCGCGGGCGATACCTTCGATGTCCACGCCGGGATGCTGGTAGAAGTTGGCGTCCTCGATGGCGATGACAGCGTCGCGGCAGTGCTGCGGGATGTCGTCCAGCGGGATGGCCGTATTCAGCCCGCCGTTCTCGGTATCGGCGATGATCTCGTACAGCAGACGCCCGTTGCGGTCGTAAATGCGTGAACTAGGCAGCGCCAGCCCGGCCTGAAGCTGGTCAATCGGCGGCAGGCCGGCCAGCAGCCATACGCTGAACGCGGTGACGGCGAACAGCACGGCGGCGGCGAATGCCAGCACGACTTGACGGAAGCGTGATTGACGGCGGAACCAGCGGGCGAGTTTCATGCCTTCAGTGTACGCCGTGTTCGCCCTGCGCGTCGCCTATGCGTGGTGTACGGAAAAGCGACTGGCAGCAAACGAAGAGACTTACCGCCGGGGCGCCGAGAGAAAAGCAGGAGAACGCGGAGGATTCAGCCACTCCGCTCTTGTCCTTCTCTCATTCTTTCCTCAGCGTCTCGGCGATGAATCAGTTGGTTGTCCCTTGCGCGGCGGGCTTGCGGAGG
>JAEURB010000394.1 GCA_016788435.1 Anaerolineae bacterium
TATTGGGGAGCATCCCCAGCTTTCAGGGACACACCGAAAGGCGGTGCCTCAGGCGGGGGACACCCCCATAGGACTGCCGTTCAACACAGACCACCTCCTTTCGTCTAAGCCCAACGCTTCACACAAGATAGCACGAATTACACGTCGCGCAAGGGGTTCTCATCTTAATCCAAGCGAAAGGTTCGGGTGCGGGGCTGTTCGCGTGCGCCACGACGACCCCTTCAGGCCGTCTCGCCCTCGTGCGCCGCGAGATGGTCGGCGGCGGTGATGGCCTCGAACGCGCTCCAGTGGATGCGCTCCGGCCCTAGATGGTCGAGCAGCCCGGCGCGGCGCAGATAGTGTTCGACCGGGTCGTTGAGGCCGGCCAGCCATACGCGCCCGCCGCGCGCTTCGGTGTCCTGGATCAGCTTTTCAATCTGGCCGATGCCCGTCGTATCGAGCAGCGGCGTCGTGCGCAGGCTGAGGATCACATCCTTGTAGGCGTCCAGATTGGACGTCGTTTCCTCGAAGCGCGGCGAGGTGCCGAAGAACAGCGGCCCGACCACGTAGATGACCGCCATGTGGGTTCCGTCCGACTGCATATCGTGGCCGGCGGCGCGCATTTTGTCGGCCGTCACCGGGCTGAGGGTCACTTTGCCCCGGCTGATCTGGAACACGAAGATCAGCGCCGACAGAGCCACACCGAGGATGATCGCCTGCGTCAGGTCGAGGGCGATGGTGGCGAACATCGTAGTCAGGAAGGCGAACATCGCGCTCTTGAAACGGTGGCCGAAGATGTCGTGGATTTCGCCCCATTCGTTCATGCGCCAGGCGGTCACCATCAGCACGCCGGCCAGCGCGGCCATGGGTATGCGTGATAGGATCGGCGCGATCAGCAGCGCCAGCAGCAGCACCAGCGAGTGCGTAATCGAAACGATGCGCGTTCGCCCGCCGCTCTTGATGGCCACGCTGCTGCGGGCAATCGCAGCGGTGGCCGGCACGCCGCCGAAGAAGGGCAGCACGATATTGCCCACGCCCTGCGCCAACAGCTCCTGCTTCGAATCCATGCGCGGGCTGTTTTCGATCATCCGCCCGCCCACCGTGCCGCAGAGCAGGCTTTCGATAGCACCCAGCGCAGCGATGGAGAGCGCCGGTGCGATAAGCTCAGGCAGGGCTGACCACGGAATCGAGCCGAATTGCAGGCGGTCGTCCAGCAGGATAGTTTGCGGGATAGTGCCGATGGTTGGTATCTGGAGGCTGAAGACGGCAGCCACCAGCGTGGCGAGGATCATGCCGAGCAGCGAGGCCGGAAAGCGCAGATTCCAGCGCGCCGGCCACATCAGCATCAGGACGATGACCAGCGCGCCGACGCCCACCGCCGCCCAGTTCGGCGCGGGCGGGTGGCGGGCGATCTCGACGATCTTGAGCAGGGTGCTTTCGGCGGGCGGGGTTTGCACGCCCAGGAAATTGTCAATCTGCCCGACGAAGATGATGATGGCGATGCCGCTGGTGAAACCGGCGATGACCGCGCTGGGGATGAAGTTGACGATCTGGCCGAGGTCGAACACGCCGAGCAGAAAGATCATGATCCCGGCCAGCAGACCCGCCACGAAGACACCCTGGATGCCGTGGCGGGCGGAAACGGCGATCAGAACGGCCGACATCGCGCCGGTTGGGCCGCTGATCTGGTAGCCCGCGCCGCCCAGCGCGCCGATCACCAGCCCGGCGATGATGGCCGTCACCAGGCCGGAGGCCGCCGTCGCCCCCGATGCGATGCCGAAGGCCAGCGCCAGCGGCAGCGCCACCGCTGCGACGGTGATGCCCGCCAGCACATCGGCGCGCAGCGTGGCTGCCGCGTAGCCGCGAAATTCGGCGCGCAGCACACCCGGCAATGGGAACCAGCCCGCTGCGCGTTCGCTCCATGCACTCATATTCATACTCTACCTGCCCCCTGCTACCCGCGAGGACTATGACTCTGGCGCATCCATGATCGCCTGCAGGTTCAGAAAGGGCTGCTGGCTGACAATGAGAAGTCCGTCACGCGGACGGTCGAGATCTATGACGAGAGTAATCACGGTGGTCAGGACAACGACCAGCACGACAGCGCCGGTGAGGCTGCGCCTTCTCAACAGTCCGGCATTATAGCCGATCATACCGACCGTGAGAGTGCTGCCGATGATCAGCACGTAGATGATCGTCTCTGGCACACGCGCATAGATGGACGCGACGACGCGGCTTTCATGCGTATCAATCATCACATTGACCGCCTCGACGAACAGCGTGATCATCTCGGTGTCCATGTTCTGGCGGGCCAGTTCTTCCGTCTGCGCCCAAATCTGATCCAGCAGCTCGCTGGAGCGGTCCAGGTTCGCCAGCGTGACCTCACGGTTTGGAGACAAGATTTGCAGCGGCGCATATTCACGCATCAGGCTGCGTATCTCGGTGTGAAATGGTTCGGGCAGAAAACCGGCGCGCAGAAAGGCCGTGCCGATGGCGTTGGCCTCTTCGACGTTCAATTTGCGCCGCGCATCGAATCGGTCAGCGGCCATGCCGACGGTGAAGGCCAGCAGCAGGGCCAGCAAGCCGAGCAACGAACCGACCATCAATCCCGTTGAGCCTTCTTTCTCGTCGGGAGTGCGGTGTTGATACCAGCGGCCAAGGCGGAATCCGCCTTCATAAATGAGCAGGCCGATGACGATGAGCAGGATGAAGATGACGGGAACAGGCACACTGTCCATGAGTTGGTTAGGCGCGTCCATGAGTGATTGCCAGCTGGCGGAGGATGGCGAAATTATGGCCCGCGAAACCGGGCCATGCAACGCGAACCATACGGCGTTCCAGGCTATGCCTCAGCCCCCCGGCTCGCTTCCATCCAGCCGGCGGCGAAGGCGAGCAGCGGCGCGAGGCGGTGCAAGCGCGCTTCGCCCTGGCCGATTTTCCCGGGCTGATAACCGGCCGCCGCCTCGTAATCAGCGCCCAGCGCGGCGAAATCGGACGAGTCGTAGGCGAACAGATCGTACTCCACCCATTGACGCTGACCATTCACCCACACTGCGGAGCCTTGTTTCTCGACGATGTGGGCGATGCGCGCGCGGTGTTCGGCGAGGTGCAGGGCCGTATTGACGCTGTGATCCACGCCGAGCAGCAGCACGCGGCCATCCATGCCGGCCAGCCGCGAGAGCGGCGAGTCCTCGCCAATCGGCGCTTCCAGCGACTGTTCACGCACGATCTCCTGCGCGCCCGCGCCCCATGCCGTGAATGAGATCATCGGGTGGCGGCTGCGCATGACATTGGGGAAACCCCGGAACAATTCAGGTATCGCCCCGACGTAGACAGTGGGGGTGGTTTGCGGGTCGTACGGCAGTTGATGGGCGCGAATGATCGGCCACCAGGCTTCAGGCACGGGCGGATTGACCCAGTATGACGGCTCGCTGTTGTCGCTGGTTTGGGCGGGCATGACCAGCGTGCCTTCGGGCGTGAGGACATCCATCAGTGCGCGAATGACCGCCTCGCCACCGCCCACTGTCCAGCCCAGCCTGCTCATCGCCGTATGGACGATAACGGCCTGCCCCGCCTCAACACCGAGCGCGCGCAGGTCACGAGCCAGGCTTTCAATCGTGTTCGGAGTGGCATCCGGGGGGATGTGAGGGTACGTGGCCATGGGCGAGTCCGAAGGTGAAAGTTGAGAGTTGAAAGTGCTGAGTGCTGAGTGCTGAGTGCTGAGTGCTGAGTGCTGAGAGGGATTATAGTGGGTAATGGCTGTGAAAGGGCCAATCGCATGTTCCGTGAACACGAACGGGCCGTCCTGACCGCTGATTGACCGAGCGCCAGCTTCAGCGCAGGGGATGCAGGCACCGTCGTCCATATCTATGCGGACGGCGGCGCAGCCTATGAACTCGGATTCTTCGCGCTCGACGGGCGAACGCGGGATGTCATCACCGTTGAGGCAAGGCAAGTGCGTGCCGTTCGGCGCGGCGGTGTGCTGCACGTGCGCGAGCTTTCAGCCAGGCGTTAGGCGCGAAAGTCAACCACCTGCGCGCAGCACGCCTGCATGCCACCGCCCCGTTTCAGCCAGCGCCGAGCTTCCTGTCCAGATACTCCTTGAGCGCCACGGCGTTGTTGTGCTCGGTCTCGCGGGCGGCGTAGAGCAGAGTCACATCGCCCTGCTGCGCCGCCTTCAGCAGCGGCTGCAGCTCGGTGGTCTTCGTGTCGAGATCGGCGAAGTAACGGCGCTGGAACTCATCCCATTTGGCGGGATCGTGATTGAACCAGTGCCGCAGATCATCGGACGGCGCGATGTTCCTGATCCAGTCCGTCAGAGCCAGCGACTCGCGTTTCCGACCACGCGGCCACAAGCGATCAACCAGAATCCGGGCACCATCACTCGCCTCCGGTGGGTCGTATATTCGTTTGACCTTGATCATCGTTCCGCCTCCGATCACCACCAACAGGGGAAAAATCGGGCCTGTCCGGCGACGATGAGCGGTGAACCGGGCTGTCCGCTTTCCGGCTGCAACGAGCCAGATGAACCTGCGCCGCTGGTATTACTCCGCCTTCTTATGCGTCAGCGGCGCTTCATGCAGGATGACCAGGCAGACCACATCTTCGCTGTCGGCCCGCAGCGAATGGCGTTCACCTGAATCGAAGACGAGCAGCGTGTTGGGGCCGAAGCGCTGTTCCTGGCCATCTGGCCCGGCGAACAGGCCTCTTCCCTCCAGCACCACAATATAGACGGGCGAATGGGGCGCTTCATGTTCCTTGATGGTTTGCCCTGGCCGCAGCGTGAAGCGAAGGACACGTCCTTCCTCATTCACCAGCAAAGGCTGGGCATACGGCACGGCGTCACGGAACTCAAGCTGCTCCAAAAGGTGAAAGGTCTTCATGGCCTACCCTGACTTTGGTTATGGAACTGTTGCTCAGATGGCTCACTCTCTCCAAGCATACGCTCAGGCGGAGCAGACCAACAACGCGCGAACAGGCCAATTTACCTGCTGCTCATAAACCGGCGGGCCAGGCGGCGCGGCTTATTTCGCCTTTTTCGGTCTCTTCGGTTTCTTCGGCTTCCTGCGCTTGAGCGTCACGTCGTAAACGTGGCTGATTTCCCCCTTGGGCAACCGCCTGCGAACGCGCCGGTGGGAATCGTGGAACAGATTGTCCCAGAGGATGACCGCGCCCCAGCCGAGCGACGTGGGGTCGTTGACGTAATTGGGGATAACAGCGACCGGCCGGAAGCCCTTGATCATCTGCTTGGTCAGGTTGGTATCGAACCAACGGCCCTCGACCACTCCCTGCACGTATTCTTCCGGCGTGGCGACGGCGGCGGCCTGCTGGTAATCGAGCAGCGTACTGCCCGCGACCATGCCGTACAGGTTGAGCAGGCGGGCGGCATCGAAACGCGCCTGCATGAGCGCACCGCCCACGCCGCGCCCCTGATAGCCGGGGTGAACGCAGCTTTCGACGCCGTACATCCACGATCCATCTGGGATATGGCGCAGCCAGCCGGCGCCAATCGTCTCCCACCATGGCTCGATAAACGGGTGTTTCGGGTCGAAGCGGATACGCATGCTCACGGTCAGGCCGATCACCTGATCGCCGTCGAGCGCGACGAACTGGCCTTCGGGGAAGACGGCGATATGATGCCGGAACTGCGACGGCGTGAAGATCTGGTCACTGTAGGAAGCGTGCCCGCCATAAACAAACTCCATGAGCGCCGCCTGCCGTTCGGCATGTTCGGGCCGGCTGTGTTCGACGTGCAGGGTGGATGAAGGGTGTGGTTTATGACTCTGGCGAGGCATACAGAATGTGCATCCTTTCCGGGTGAAGCTCTAGCACTGGGAGGATTTTTGACTTCGCGCAACCTCACCCCCGGCCCCTCTCCAATCTGGAGAGGGGAGTAAGGCCGCGTGCAGGAGTGTTCTGTCCCCTTTCGAAGCGGAGAGGGGGCCGGGAATGAGGTTGCGATTCAGTCATTCAGACCTACCCCTGGCAGGGCCGGGGGTGAGGTTCGTTACACCGCACCCAAGCCGAAGGCCGGGCGTGGAGCGCGCAGGCGCATATCATAGCGCGCGGGCAGCGCAGCCACAGCCGGGCGGGCAGCCGGCGCATAGTCCGGGTTCTCCCAGACGATGGCGGCGCCCCAGTTGCTGGTGCGCGGGTCTTCCACGTAATTCGGGATCAGGTTGTGCACCTTGAACCCCTTCCGAAGCTGTTTGCTCAGGTTGGTGTCAAAGCGCCGGCCAGCCACGACATCGGCGACGTATTCGTCCACCGTTTCGCTGTCCGCCACCTGTTCGTAGTCAATGATCAGGCTTCCCGCGATCAGGCCCCGCAGATTCAGGGACTTGAGCACGGCAAAGCGCGCTTCCATCAGCAAACCGCCGACGCCGCGCGAGCGATAGGCCGGATGTACGCTGGTATCCACGCCGTACATCCACTCACCACTGGGGTTATGTGTGGTCAGTCAGCCATAGCTGGTGGTTGCGTTCCAGCTATCGAGGAGGGGTTGTGAGGGATTAAAGTCCGTTCGCATGGACACCGTCATCCCGACGACGTGATCGGTTTCGGTATCTATCGCGATGAACTGTCCTTCCGGGAACATCCGCAGATGCGAGCGGAAGTGATCGGCCGTTAGCAGGCCATCTTCGCCTAATTTGCAACTGTAGGCGTCAGCCTGGAGCTTTTCCATCTGCCCGAAGCAGGCTTCGGTGGGATGAATGACCGCGATCAGCGAAGGTTCTCGCTGCAGCGCTGCCTGCGATTCGTGGGTCTTTCCGTTCGTACTCATAACTTGCCTTTACAACTCGGCTAACGAAACGCCGGTACAGCGGCGGACGACGCCCTTGACAGGGGCGTTCCGCGCCGGTTCGGCGGGTGAATACAGGCGGCAATGCTCGTCCGCTTCCGTGTTCAGAAGCGAGGAATGGGGCTTGCTCTGGATTACGCAGCGTGAATCGTGCATCCGCGGCGCGGTCAGTCAGGTCGGAGCGTCTGCTCCTTCAACCTTGACCGTGCCGGTCTTCGAGGGACACGCCCATATGGGGGCTGTGCCTGAAACGAGGGAAAACATGAAACACCATTTGCAGCCAGAATGCTGCATCCACAGAGGAAGCATATGATAAGTCTGCATAAGAGTCAACGGGGGGCGGGTGCGTTCTTGCGCGTTTCTTGCGCTTCAGCGCCCGCCCATATGCGCGGCCTTAATCATGTTCCTCCTCGAGCAAGCGGATTCCCCGCGCGCGTTTTTCATCGCGCCAGATCTTGCCCTGCCCTTCCAGCTTGCCCAGGTGGCGATAAATACCAGAGCGCGACATGTAGACGCCCTGCGAGATTTCGGTGAGGGTGGGTGGATAGGTGTATGCTCCTTGATCCACTCCCGGATGAACGCGTAAACCCGTTCGGTCATATCGAAGTCAGTATTCCGCTTGGTCATGAGGCGGCCTCCGGATGTCACAAAATCCTAACGAGCAGATGTTCTGCTCATCATTAGAACATATATTCTATGCGGTTGTGCGTATCAAGTTGGTTTGAAAATCGTGGTTGCGAACGGAATGTCTCAATCGGGCAGGAAAAAGGGGGCGAAAAACCTGAGCACCGGGAGTGGGGAACCAGGCGGGGATGACCGTTGCGCCGCTGGCCGACAAAACCTGACCCCCCAACCCCCTCTCCATGCCGAACCGACCCGAAACGCCGTGCGCAAACTGGAGAGGGGGAGAACCACCCGCCGCCCGGTTTTGCTCCCCCTCTCCAGATGAACCACAGCACCCAACCCGAAATCGCCCTGGAGAGGGGGTTGGGGGGTCAGGGGCAGGTATTTGATACAGGGTGCTTGGGGTATTGTAGTCACCATCCCTCATCCCTTGATCCCTTCTCCCACGCAAGCGGGGAGAAGGGAAAGCACAGCGCATGGCAGTTGCCCCTCTACCCGCGAACCGCTGTGTCTACGCGCGGTGCGTGGGAGAGGGGCAGGACGAAGTCCGGGGTGAGGGGTTGCAGCGGCGCATCCGTAAAAACCTACCCCTGCCAGGGGGTTGGGGAGTGAAGTTGTTTTGAATGGCGAGTTGAAGCTATCCCCTCCATCTTCCGCACTCCCGATCTCAGCGCCCTTTTGCAATGCCCCTGCCGCTGACGTATGGTTAGAGGCGTAAAGCGGGCTTGTTCGGGAACCCCTCATGAGCAGCGGCGGATCGAACCTCAGCGGAAGAACGCTCGGCCAGTTCGAGATCATGGACGAGATCGGGCGCGGCGGCATGGCAACCGTCTATCGCGCGCGCCAGCGATCCATCAATCGCATCGTGGCCATCAAGGTGCTGCCACCGGCGCTCATGCACGATCCCACGTTCTACGAGCGCTTCACCCGCGAGGTGGATGTCATTTCGCACCTCGAACACCCGCACATCCTGCCGATTTACGACTATGGCGAGGCGGAAGGCATCCCTTTCATCGCCATGCGCTATCTGGCGGGCGGCAGTATGGCCCAGGTGATGCGGCGCGGGCTGCCCCCGTTCGATTGGCTGGTCAAGCCGCTCGACCAGATCGGGCAGGCGCTGGATTACGCGCATCAGCAGGGCGTCGTTCACCGCGACCTCAAGCCGGGCAATATCCTGCTCGACGAACGCGACAACGCCTACCTCACCGACTTCGGCATCGCCCGCGTGCTGAATAGCAGCCTGACCGGCAGCGCCATCATCGGCACGCCCGCCTACATGAGCCCGGAACAGGCCAACGCGCTGCCGCTCGACGCGCGCTCGGACATCTACTCCTTCGGTATCGTGCTGTACGAGCTGCTCACCGGCCGCGAACCCTACGAAGCCGAAACACCGGTCGCGCTGCTCCTCAAGCATCTGAACGAGCCGATACCCTTGCTGCGCGAGCGCCGGCCCGAAACGCCGGAAGCCATCGAATGGGTCGTTCAACGGGCGACCGCCAAGAATCCGGCCGACCGTTATGCGTCGGCAGGCGAGATGGCCGCGGCGTATGCGGCCGCCGTACGCGGTGACAGTTGGAACACGCCGTCCGCCGCCACGCCAGTAGCCGGCGCGCGCCCGCGCATTGAATCGTCATCTGTACTCGATGAGGACTCGGCCACCATCACCCCGCCCGCGGTGAAAACCCGCCGCGCGCCGGCGCCGGAAGCGCCAGAGATGATGCCCGTTAGCGGGCGGCGCAGCCGCGTCCCGCTCATTCTGGCAGCTATCGCGCTGATTCTGGCGGCCGTGGTGGTTGCCGGCCTGCTCGTCAGCACATCGGGGCCGCTTGAACCCGTCTACGTTACGCCAACGCCGCAGATAGCCGCCGCGCCGGCCGCATTTCCCGGCGGAACGGCCATCACCGGCAGCGGTTACAGCCTGACTGTGCCGGAGGGCTGGGTTTTCGCGGATTTGTCTTCACCGGATCAAGTGGTGCATCGGTGGCAGAACGGGCAGGATGCCACCGTGCGGCTGGTGCGTGCCACCGGCGCAGAAACGGACGGCGATTTCCGCGCGCTGATTGACCGCTACGAGGCCGAGCATTTTCCGCCCGGCGCGTTCAGCCGGATTGACGAGGCCACTGCGCCCGATGGAACGGTGCGGCGCAGCTATCGCCTGACGGGGGAAACGGCGCAGGGCCTTGAAGCGGGCCAGACCGATGTCTTTTTCCGCGAGGCCGCGCCCGGTTTGATCGCGCTGGAGTTGTATGCGGCGGACCGCTGGGGCAATACGCTGACGCCGATCTATCAGCAGGTGCTGGACTCGCTGCGGGTTACGAGTTGAGCAAGGCAGAGGGCGCGGCGCTTCACTCCCCGGCCGGTTCTTCACGCTCCCACAGCAGCGCCTTGATGCCGCTGTCGAACAGAAACAGCACGAAGATGGCCACGAAGACCAGAAGCTGGATCACGCCTGATCCCATAAAGCCCTGCCCGCCCAGCAGTTGCAGCAGGATGAGAAGGATCAGGGTGGCGCTAACCACCAGCGTTCCCAGCCACCCCCAGCGGGTGAGCCGGAACAGTCCGAAAGCGGCGATCAGCATACCCACGCCGACGGCCAGGGCGATAGCCGTCGAAAGCATGCTGGTGCTCGTGAAGGCCCCCGCATCCACCTGAACCGCCCCGTCTGCCGGTTGGACCGGGTTGACGCTGCTCATGCCGCCTGACAGCGCCAACTGGAGGGCGATCAGGCACAGCAGATAGCCGGCCGTTACGACGAGCAGAAAGGCGACCAAGTTGACGAAGAGCCTGCGATTGAAGCCACCGAGAATATTCGTGATCGTCTTCCCCGCCTACGCTGGAGTCCTGCTGACAGCATAGCGCAGGGAAGGCGAAATGATCCATGAAGGCTGGGCGGAGGAGGGCCGATAACCGTTCTACTGCTGCGGCAGCGTTATATCGGCGATCAGCGGGTCGCCCTCGACTTCGGGGAACGTGAACGTGATCGGGATGTCGGTGGGCGAGCTGAGGAAGGCCGCCAGCCCGCTGCACTGGTGTTCCGTTGCGCAGGTGAATTCGGCTTCTCCGTTCAGGCTGTACAGGCCATCCTCAACGGGCGTGATGAGCGCCGTTGGCACACGCGCCTCGAAGCTCAGCCCGGCCTGATAGCCCTCGTCGCTCACCACTTCAACCAGCGTGTAGCGTTTGGAGGACGCATCGGCGGGCGGATTGGGGACATCCTCAACCTGCACGCGCAGGGTGACGGGGTGGCCCCACTGGAAGTCGAAGCCTTCGATGTTGGAGTAGAAGAACATCTGCACGCCAGCCGAATCGGTGACCATCATGCACAGCATCGGCCCGGCGCCCATGCAGGGCCGCTTGTAGGGGGCGATGTTCATCGTCACGAATTGCGGGATGTCGTGCAAGGCGAAGACCACCGCGCCGTTCTCGCCCGCGCCGCCCACCATCAGCGAGCCGCCATCGGCGCTCATCGCGATGCTGGTCAGGCCGCTACCGCTGGAGGGGATGGTGATCTGCCCGCCGGGGTTGAGCAGACCGCTGGCCGGTTCGATATTCCAGATCGTCACCGGGCTGAGCAGGCTGCGGCCGACGAAACCGCTGTTCGCCACATACAGCGTGCGCCCGTCGGGCGAAATTGCCAGCGCCACCGGCTGAAAGCTGATGCCGCCCGCCGGAATCGGATCGGTAATCGGCAGGAAGGCGTCGTTCGCGCCCACCGAATAGATGCCCAGCGTGCCATCGGCGTGCGCCACGTAGGCCAGGCTGCCATCGCTGTTGAGCGCCACAGCCAGCGGCGCGCTCGTGAACGTTCCCATCGCCAGCGGTCGCGGCATTTCAATCTCCTGCGCCCACGCGGCGCTCACGCCCAGCATCAGAGTCATCCCCAGCGCCAGAATCCATCGCTTCATCGTCACTATCCCTTCAATTTGAGCAGCGTGTTCTATTTTACAGACGTTCAGGAGGGCTGAAAGGTTCCGGCGGCGCAGGGCGTCACTTCGACATTTCCCACTTCCGATGCGAGTCGCGCTTCTCCCCGTTGCTACGCAATCAAACTACGTCATAATTACACTATCGTCTTGTGTACTATTCCCCCAAGGGGGGGGCCGATTATGAGGCGTTTTCTGTTCCGCGTTGGAGTCGGACTAGTCACGGGACTACCCGCGGTCCTGTTTGCGGCCTGGCTGCTTTCCGGCTTCAGCATCACCTCGATCTGGGCGGCGCTGGCCGGCCTGATCGTGCTGAGTATTCTCAACGCGTTCGTGCGGCCGGTGCTGGTTCGTTTCACGCTGCCCATCAGCGTCGTCACGGCTGGCCTGTTCACGCTGATCCTGAACGGCATCATGATCGTGCTGGTGCAGGTGGTGGTGAAGGGCTGGCAGGTAGACGACATCCTGACGGGTATCGCCGTCTCCTTCGTCCTCACGCTGACCCAGATGCTGATCGCCAACACGATCATCGCCCAGGAAGAGCGCGACCTGTACTTCTACCAGATGATCCAGCGTTATGCGCGCAAGGAACAGAAGCAGCGGAAGGACTTCGACTCGCCCGGCTTGCTGATCCTGGAGATTGACGGCCTGAGCGAGCCGATCCTCAGGGAGGCGCTGGCCGAAGGGCGGATGCCGTTCTTCAAGACGCTGCTCGACAGCGGCGAATATAAAGTAGTGGGCTGGGACAGCGGCCTGCCGTCACAGACTTCGGCCATGCAGGCGGGTATTCTGCACGGTACGCACTTCAACATTCCCGCCTTCCGCTTCTACAACAAGGAAGAAGGCCGCCTGTACGTTTCGAATCACACGCGCGATGCTTCAGACATGCTCGCGGCGATCAATAACGGGCAGGGCCTGCTCAACGTGCAGGGTTTCTCGCTCAATAACTGGGCAACCGGCAACGCTGAGGAGGTCATGCTGACCTTCACCAGCGGCGCGGCCGGCCTGAAGATGCTTGGCCCGTCGAATAACATCTACCAGTTCTTCGCCAACTTCAACAACGTGCAGCAGGTCGTGGCTGGTGTGGTGGCGGACCTGTGGCGCGAATGGCGCGAGGCCCGCTATCAGCGCAAGCACGACATCCTGCCACGCGGCCATCGCGGGATGCCGTACCCGCTGGTGCGTGTGGCGACGACGGTCATCTTCCCGTTCCTCAGCGTCTATCTGCTGATCGGCAAGATGTTCGAGGGCATCGGTTCGGTCTACACCACCTTCGTCAGCTATGACGAAGTGGCGCACCACTCCGGCCCGGACCGTGAAGACGCGCTCAAGGTGCTGACCAAGCTGGACGGCCAGTTCCGCCTGATCATGAACGCCCGCCCTTACGTGCATCGCAAGTACGAGGTGGTCATTCTCTCCGATCACGGCCAGACGCTGGGCGCGACTTTCAAGCAGCGCTACGGCTTCACGCTCGGCGAGTTCGTCAACAAACTGCTGGGCAGCGAGTCGGCCATTATCGAGCAGTTGGGCGGCGATGAAGCAGTCGCCAACATCAACATGCTGGCCTCACATTTAGCCGGTTCTGACCGCTGGGCGGCCAAACGTCTGCGCGACGCGACCCAAAATCGCACCGATGAAGACGGCGTGGTGCAGGTTTTTCAGCCGCGTGACGAAGCGCGCACCATTGGCGCGGACGACGGGGGTGACCCGCGCGCCAAGACCGTGGTGGTGGCATCGGGCAATCTCGGCCTGATTTATTTCACCAACTGGAAAGAACGGATGACGCTCGAACAGATGGCAACCGAGTTCCCCGGCTTTGCCGCGGCGCTCGTCAGCCACCCCGGCATCGGCATCGCGGTGGTGCGTTCGGAGGAAACCGGCCTGATTGCGCTTGCCAACGATGGCAGCGTGTACTACCTCGATGAGGACCGCTGGGAGGGCAAGACTAACCCGCTGGCCAACTTCGGACCGAACGCAGCGCAGCACCTGCGCACGCTCGATACCTACCCGTGCATGCCCGATATCCTCGTCAACAGCTTCTACGACCCGGCCACGAACGAAGGCGCGGCCTATGAGGAACTGATCGGCTTCCACGGCGGACTGGGCGGCAATCAGAATCAGCCGTTCCTGATGTACCCGGCGCACCTGCAGCAGGGCGACCTGCCGCCGATCATCGGCGCGCCGGAAGTGTACAAGGTCATTCGCGCCTGGAAGGAAGAGCTGATGGGCCAGAGCGGGACGCAGGAAGCCGCCGCCGCGACGCCGGATATCACGAAGATTTAGGCTGCAGCAGCGGCCAGCCACGCGAACGGGGTATGGAGGCGCTCCATACCCCGTTGCATTGGGTGGAAAGGGCGTTGAGTAGCGCGGCTAAGGGCCGCCTGCTATGCCTCGACCGGCCGCGCGAAGATGATGCGGCCCGCCTCTTTGTTGATGAGCTTGGTCACTTCGACCGTGATGGTGCGATCCAGATATTCGCGGCCCTTCTCGACGACGACCATCGTTCCGTCTTCGAGATAGCCCACGCCCTGATCTGGCTCGCGGCCCTCCTGAATGACGCGCAGGGAGAACGTTTCGCCGGGAATCAGAGCGGCGCGTACGGCATTGGCCAGCGCGTTCATATTGAGGACGGTCACGCCCTGCGCCCGCGCCACCTGGTTGAGCGCGAAGTCAATCGTCAGCAGCGCGGCCTCCAGCTTCAGCGCCAGTGCCACCAGCTTGTCGTCCACCGACTCGGCGTCTTCGATATCGTCTTCGATGATGCGGAAGGCAATCGTGGGGTCGCGCTGCAGCTCGTTGAGCTTGGCCAGCCCGCGCCGCCCGCGATTGCGCCGCTGCGGGTCCGACGCATCGGCCACGCGGTGCAGTT
>JAEURB010000474.1 GCA_016788435.1 Anaerolineae bacterium
GTGCCGCCGTCAACCAGCACCCCGCACGGTGTGCAGCGTTCAACCGCCGAGCCAGTCGGTCAGCCGCCCGCGCCCGCTGCCGATGCGACCGTAACGGAGATGCTGCGCCGGGCCGAAGCGCCTGTGCCGCCGTCAACCAGCACCCCGCCCGGTGTGCAGCGTTCAACCGCCGCGCCCGTTAGCCAGCCACCCGCGCCGCCCGACGCGCCGACCATTCTCGAACCATCCACGGCCGCGCCTGCGCTCTCGGATGCGCTGCAGCGGGCCATCGCTGCTGCCGAAGCACCGGTGCCGCGCGATGAGGCGGCCGCCCCCGGCAGTTTGTCAACCCGGCCCGCGCCGGTGGTGTTGGACAGCCGCCTGGAGCCTTCGCCGTGGGGCTCGTTCATGCAAGCGCCCGAGCCTGTCCGGCCGCAGCGCCCCAGCCCGGCATCTCCGCCGCCAGTCCAACGCGCTTCGGCCCCGACGCCGCCGCCACGCCCAGCGCCCGACCAGGCAGTTCAGCGCGCACTCGCTGCCGCCGAAGCACCGGTGGAAAATGAAGTGGACGTGTATGCGGCCCTGATGTCGGAAGGCATGAACCCACCACCGCCCGCGCCGCCTTCAGCAGCGCCGTCGGCCGTGCAGCGCAAACCGGCCTCCAAATCGTCCGTGCCCCAGCCGGGGACGGTTGAGGCGGCCATGCTCGACCTGCTGCGCTTGCCGCCCGATACGCCGGTCTACGGCCTCAAGCGGCCACCGGCTGAAACAGCGGCCTCGGCAGAATCTGCTTCTGCACCAGCACAAGGCCCGTCCATTCAGCGCAAGCCGCTTGACGAAGCCTGGGCCGACGCCAATCATTCCGACTCGGATGACACGGTGCAGCGCGTTGTTGAGGTTGGTGAAGTGACCGTTGAGGCGGGCAAGCAAGAATCGGACAAGGCGCAAGAACCCGATATTGATGACCTCGCCCGCAAGGTATATCGCATCCTGAAAGACCGTCTGCGCGTCGAGCGCGAGCGGTCGGCACGTTAGCGGATGCTGAGGAGGCTGAATAATGGCGCAAACGCGAAGCAAGCTCTCAGCGGCCAAAATCAAGAACCTGAAATCGGGCGACGAATACCCGGTCATGTTCAATCCGTTCGAGTACGCAATCACCAAGCAGGTCACGTACACGAAGGGCAACGTGATGGGCCGCAACGCGCCCAGCTACACTTTCAGCCAGGGCGGCCCGAAGTCGCTGCAGCTGACCCTCTACTTCGATACCGCCGACACGCTCCAGTCGGTCAAGACCTACACCGACCCGCTTTGGACGCTGGTTCAAATTGACGAATCCACGCTCGTCAGCGAGACTAACAAGAGCAGCCCTCCGCAGGTGGCGTTCATCTGGGAGAAGCTGGAGTTCAAAGCCTTCATCACCAATATGTCGCACAAGTACACCCTGTTTACCAAGGATGGCACGCCGATCCGCTGTGTGGTGACGATGACGCTGGAAGAGGGCATTCCGGCCGATGAAGTGCCGCCCCAGGAGGCCGGGGCGACCAGCACGACGCAGCAGCAGGCGCCGGCCACGGCCACCGAAGGTGAACGGCCCGATAATATGGCCGCGCAGAACGGCGGTAATCCGAACAACACCCGCGATATGATGGCCGCTAATAATGTGGACAATCCGTTGAACGTGCCGCGCGGCACCAATCTCAGCCGCCCCTAGGAGCCGGTCATGCCCGACGACCGCCAGTCGCAGAATGTCGCCAATATTCCGACTTGGATCATCAAGGTCGGCGGCACCGCGGTGCCACCGGAGACGATGGACAAGCTGATCAGCGCCGAGGTGGACAGCAGCCTCGAAGTGCCGGATATGGCCGTCCTGCGCTTCCACGACAACGAGGTCACGCTGGTGAACGATACGCTTTTCGAGCCGGGCAAGGAAATGGAAATCTCGGCCAAGGGGCCGGGAAGCCGGAGTGCGTTGCCGCTCTTCAAGGGCGAGATCGTCGGCCTCGAGCCGTCCTTTGAAGCTGATAACTCAGCCACGCTGACGGTTCGCGCCTTTGACAAGCGGCACCGGCTCAACCGGGAAACCAGAACGCGCAATTTCAAGCAGGTCACAGACTCCGATATCGTCTCCACGGTAGTCAGTGGTGCTAGTCTGACGGCAGCAGTGGATGCAACGACGCAAGTGCGCGAGGTCGTCTTTCAGCAGAACCAGACTGATCTCGAATTCCTCACTGAACTCGCCCGGCGCAACGGCTACGAGATGTGGTTTGATGGTTCGGCCCTCAACTTCAAAAAGCCGCCACCGACGTCCACCACGGCTGCGACTTTGGAGTGGGGTATAAATTTGAAGAGCTTCCGTCCCCGCTTGTCGCTGGCCGGGCAGGTCAACGAAGTCATTGTACGCGGCTGGGACAATAAGCAAGCCAAGGAGCTCGTGGGTACCGCGAAAAGCAGCAAGTCGCACCCCCAAACCGGGATCGGCAAGTCGGGTGGTGTGTTCGCGCAGTCCAAGATCAGCGCCGCCAAATGGATTGAAGTGTCTCATCTGGTTCATAATGAGTATGAGGCCGCCAAGCTCGCGCAGAGCATTCTCGACGACATCAACAGCGAGTCGCTGGAAGCCGACGGCACGGCTCTTGGTGATCCCAGCATCCTTGCCGGCAAGGTGGTCGAGATCAAGTCGGTCGGCGCGAAGTTTTCGGGCAGATACCCGGTCAGTTCGGCAACGCACGTTTATTCCACTGAGCTGGGCTATGAAGTGCATTTTCGCGTTAGCGGAGCGCGCCCGCCGACGGTGGCCAGCCTGATGGGTGGTTCGTCCGATCAATCGGCGGCGACCACATCTGCCCCCCGCAGCTTTCCGGCGGCGATGGTGGCGCTGGTGACCAATAACAACGATCCCGACAATATGGGCCGAGTGAAGCTCAAGTTCCCCTGGTTCGCTGATGATGCGGAATCAAACTGGTCGCGGATCGCAATGCCCGGCGCAGGGAAAGATCGCGGGTTCTTTGTCCTGCCCGAAATCGGCGACGAGGTGCTGGTCGCATTCCTCAGCGGGGATATGAACTATCCGGTCGTGCTTGGCGGGCTATACAACGCGAAGGCCCAGCCGCCGCTCACGAGTTCTGACGCAGTCGCGGAGGGTAAAGTCGTCAATCGCATGTTCAAATCGAGGACGGGCCACATCATCCAACTCGAGGAGAAAAGCGGCGCTGAGTCCATCACCATCCAGGACGGGAAGAACCAGGTCTCCGTCAAGATGGATGCGGCCAATAAGCAGATGACGAGCAAGTCTGAGGGCAAGTATGATGTCCAGTCGCAGGGAGACATCACCGTCGAATCGAAGACGGCCAAGGTAACGGTGAAGGCGACGGGTGACGTGGTCATCCAGTCCAACGGTAACGTCAATATCAAGGCGGCGGCGAATGTCAGCATCGAGGGCAACGCGCAGGTCAATGTCAAGGGTAATGGCCCCGTCACCGTGCAGTCATCGGCTATTCTGACGCTCAAAGGCAGTATGGTTCAGATCAACTAGGCCGGCAGGTAACGCGCGAAAAAAACTGATCTTCAGATACAGGCTGGGGGCGCGATGAGTGGCATTGTAGGCAAGGGGTGGGCCTTCCCGCCCAAGATCGGCGAGCGCGATATGATGCGCATGGCGGAGGATGATGCCGATATCCGCCAGGCGATCCGTATCATCCTCGGCACCGCGCCGGGTGAGCGCGTCATGCGCCCTGAGTTCGGCTGCCGTATCCACGAACTGATCTTCTGGCCGGCCAATCAGGCTACAGCTGATATCGCCGAACGCTTTGTGCGCGAGGCGCTGCTGCGCTGGGAGCCCCGCATCCGCCTGCAAGCTGTGACGGTTACGCCCGGCGGGGCGCAGTATGGGCAGTTGGTAGTCGAGATTGAGTACGAAATCAAGACGCGCAACGACAAGCACAACATGGTTTATCCGTTCTACCTGACGCCGCAGGCGGAGTAAAGGGGGCACAATGGGCCTTGATACCCCGCGGTTGGATGATCGTTCATTCCAGGACCTGGTTGAGGAAGCCCGTCGTCGCATTCCGTTGTATACGCCGGAATGGACCGATTTTAACCTGAGCGACCCCGGCATCACGATGATCGATCTGTTCGCGTGGATGACCGACATCGTGCTTTACCGGCTCAACCGCGTGCCAGACAAGCACTACATCAAGCTGATGGAGTTGATCGGGATACGCCTGAAAGAAGTCGAGGCTGCCCGCACGCTCGTCACCTTCTGGCTGTCAGCGCCGCAGCCCACCGACGTGCAGCTTCCTGAAGGTGTCGAGGTCTCTACACCGCGCACCGAAATGATTGACGCCATCACCTTCAGCACCGACGTGCCAATGACGATTTACGTGCCGAAAATGGCGCACGCGCTCACCAATTTCACGTCGCGCAGCGGCAACCGCGAAATCAAGTCCTATAACATCCGGCGGCTCGAAGGCGGCGGCGAATCTATGCTGGCCTTCGAGTCGAAGCCGCCGCAGGCCGGCGACGCCTTCTATCTGGGTTTCGAAGAAGACCTCAGCCACCATATTCTCGGCGTCGAAATCGGCGTTTCAGCCGCCGAAGGTGCTGGTATCGACCCCACCAATCCGCCGTACGTGTGGGAGGCGATTGGCGCCGACTCCGAGCAGAGCTGGGTGCCGCTTCAGGTGGACTACGACGGCACGCTCGGCCTGAACGTCAACGGCCTCGTCCGGCTGCATTTGCCGGCCATCAGCAAGGCTACCCGCAACAATGTCAGCGCCTACTGGGTGCGCTGCCGCCTCGACCCGTCGCGCAGTGAACGCAGCTACGGCGTGTCGCCCACTATCAACCATCTGCACATTGATAGCTGGGGCATCACCGTCGAATGCACCAATGTCAGCCGCAGCAAGAACGAGGCGCTCGGCCGTTCCGATGGCACGCCCGGGCAGAAGTTCTATCTGGCTCATACGCCGGTCGTGCCGCGCCTGGGGTCAATTGAGTATATCGTCGTGCGCGCTGAAGACGGGCGCGAGGATCGCTGGAAGGAAGTGGCCGATTTCGGCTCGTCGCAGCCAGACGATCTCCATTACTCACTGGATGGCAACAGCGGCGAAATCCGCTTCGGGCCAGCCCTGCCGCGCCGCGATGGCAGCGTGCAGTTGTTCGGCGCGGTGCCAGCCAAGGGTTCGCAGATTATGATGCGCCAGTACCGGCATGGCGGCGGCGCGAACGGCAACCTGGCCATCAATACGCTCACGGTGCTGAAGACGTCCATTCCCTACATGTCCAAGGTCACCAACCGCTTCTCGGCTTCGGGCGGTATTGATGCCGAAAAGCTGGAGACGGCCAAGGAGCGTGTGCCGGATTATCTGCGCTCGCTCAACCGCGCCGTGACAGCCGAGGACTACGAATATCTGGCCGAGGAATCCGCGCCCGGCCAGGTAGCCCGCGCCCACTGCGTACAAACCGGCGCAACGGCCGGCGAGGTGCGCGTGTTGATCGTGCCGCGTATCCCGAACCTGATCGGCCCGATTGCCCCGGAAAGCCTGGGGCTGACGACCCAACTGCGTGACCGGATTTACGCCTATCTTGATGAGCGCCGCCTGCTGGGTTCCAAACTGGAAGTCAGCCCGCCCGCCTATCAGTGGGTGGATGTGGATGTTCGCTTCCGGCAGGCAGTGGGTGCGACCGCCGACGAGGTCCGCCAGTCGGTCGAGGACAAGCTCTACGAGTTCCTCAACCCGATCACGGGTGGCAGTGATGGCAAGGGCTGGCCGTTCGGCCGCGACCTGTTCCTGGCTGACATTATGGCCGTCCTGCTGCCAATTCGCGGCGTGGACTTCCTGCGTTCGGTACGGCTGTTCCCGGTGGGTTACGTCAACGGCCAGTTCGTGCGCGGTGAAGAAGCGTCACAGGTGGCCGTTCCCGAAATCGCAACGATTGCCTCTTACCATCACGACGTCCGCGTGGAGTAGCGCATGGCCGGGATGGATGATTTCAGCGCGCTGTTCAAACTCACCGGGCCGAACCTCGACCGCGATGACCTGACGGTGCCGGCTGCCGGGGTAGGCCTCGGCCGCTCTGGTGACAACGATTTCGTGCTGGGCAGCGGTGAAATCAGCCGCCGCCATATGCGCTTCCTTTGGGAAGATGGCGAGATTTACGTCATTGACCTGAACAGCAGCAACGGCGTTTACGTCAACGAACAGCGTGTGCGCGCCGACGTGCCGCACAAGCTGGCGGTGGGCGATGTGGTGCGGGCCGGGCCGTTCACGCTGGCGCTGGCCGAGGTCACCGTGCCCAAACGCCGCCGGGGCGAAGCGGCCGCGCCACCTGCGCCCGAACGTGCGCCCGCGCCGCCGCCTGTCGAGCCTGAGCCTGAATTGCGCACGACGCCGCCTGAACCTGAACCCGCGCCGGTGCCTGAGCCAGAGCCGGAACCGGTAGCTGCTCCGCCTGAGCCGCCGCCGGCCGCGGTGGCCGAGCCAGAACCAGAATCAGAGCCGGAACCGGTAGCTGCGGCCAAACCTGCGGCCAAACCTGCGGCCGAGCCAGAGCCTGAGCCAGAACCAGAGCCAGAACCAGAGCCGCCGCCTCCGCCAAAGAAGAAGGCCGCGCCGCCCAAGGCCGAGGAGCCGGTGCTGCTCTTCACACCCGTCGAACCGGAAGATGAGCCGGAGCCTGCGCCCGCGCCGGAACCGGAACCTGAACCACCGCCTCCGCCGAAGAAAAAAGCTGCGCCGCCGCCCGTTGACGAGGAGCCGCCTCCGGCTGTCGAGGAAGCGCCGCCGAAGCGCCAGCCCGAGCCTGCACCGCCAGCGCCGCCGCCCGAACCGCTGCCGCCCATCGAGCGCGTGCCGTTCACCGTGGGTGGCGTGCCCGGGCGCTTCAAGCCGCCGCCGTCAGGCAATGGTCATCGCGAGGAGTACCCGATTGGGCTGCCGCGTGATGCCAGTACGTGGATGAAGTACCTGCCAGAAATCTACAGCGAGGACGATTTCCTCGGCCGCTACATGCTCATCTTCGAGGCGATGATGAGCCCGTCCATCTGGACGCTCGACAGCTTCGACCTCTACCTGGCGCCCGAAACCGCGCCGCTGGAATGGGTGCGTTGGATGGCGAGTTGGTTCGACCTGCTGGTGATGCCGGAACTGCCTGCCGACCGCCAGCGTGCCGTGTTACAGCAGGCGGGCTGGTTATTCAAGCGGCGCGGAACCCGCCTCGGCCTCGAACGAATGCTCGAACTGTATTTTGGCGTGCGCCCTGAAATCATCGAGCCGCCCAAAGAACCGTTCACCTTCGTTGTGCGCATGGCGTTGAGCGAGAGCCGTGTCAAACTGGGCGCGGATGTGGTCGAAATGCTGGTGCGCGCGCATAAACCCGCCTTTACCGCCTTCCGGCTCGAATTGAGCTAGCGATGTGCGCTGAGGGAATTGTGTTACACTGTCATAAGAGGTGCTTGAGTATAGGTGTGGGGTGATCATGGGAAACTATTCCAGCCGCGAATACAAGCCAGCGCCGGTGCAGCGCAGCACGACGACGCCGGAAACGCACACCCATCTCGTGCCGCAAGTGGATGGCGGCATCCACGATTTGCAGCGCCTGCTTGGCAATCAGGGGGTACAGCGCCTGCTGACCGCCAACCCCGGGCTGGCTCAGGCCAAGCTGACGGTCGGTGCGGCCAATGATGCCTACGAGCAGGAAGCCGACCGCGTGGCCGGCGAAGTGATGAGCATGCAGGCTCCGGCGGCCGGTTCCGATGCGGGTGTGCAGCGCGAGGCTGCGCCCGAGGACGACGATCTGTTGCAGGGCAAGCGCGATGCAAGCCTGCAGCGCGCGGCCGAAGATGGCGAACTGGCCATGTTGCGCATCTCGAACTTCGTGCAGCGCGACCCCTTCGGCGGGGAAGTCGAAGACGACATTCAGGAACAACGCATCCAGCGTGCCGAAGACGGGCAGGATTTGATGGGCTCGTTCGATGTCGAAGGCCAGCTCGAAGGCCAGATTCAGTCACAGAAGGGCGGCGGCCAGGCCATGGATAATGGCGACCGGTCGTTCTTCGAGTCACGCTTCGGCCAGGATTTCAGCGATGTGAAGGTGCATACCGGCGGCGACTCGGCCGCGGTCAACCGCTCGCTGGGCGCGCGCGCGTTCACCAACGGCAGCGATGTCTTCATGGGCGGCGGGCAGTACAGTCCCGGCTCGTCCGCCAGCCGCGAACTGCTGGCGCATGAATTGACCCACGTCGTGCAGCAAACTGGCAGTAAGCCGCTGCAGCCCAAGCGCGACGAAACCTGCGACGGTTGCTAGCCGTTACTGGTATTGCGTGATTCCCGGCCCTCTCCACTCGGAGGGGGCCTTTTCTTGCTCAAAATGTGCCTGATCGCCAGCTCC
>JAEURB010000478.1 GCA_016788435.1 Anaerolineae bacterium
CGGACAAGGAGACAGAATCAAAATAAGGGACAGACACTTGAGGGAAGAAGCATCGAGACAAGAGGACAGAATAAGAGACAAATAGCGCACAATGGACTGGTTTGGCGGGCGGCCCGGCCGGACGGCAGCCTTCATCGTAGACCCGGTGCGCGCGTTTGGGGCGAACGTATGGTGGACGGGATGGACGCAAAACGGGGAGATGTGAGACGGCAGCCTGATCGCGACAACCTGCCCCTGCCTGGATAACACTCCGTAGGCCAGCCGTCAGGTGCGCGCATAGCCTGCGGTACGCTGTGGTGCTGCGCCGCATACCGCAAACGCTCCTATAATCGAGTCAAGTCGTTTGCACAGAAGGCGGGTTGAGATGCGCCGAATTTCCGCATGGTCATTCTTCCTGGTTGTCTTCCTCAGTATGTCGTTGAGCGCTACGGGCCTGAGAGCCTCTGATAGCGGGCTGGCCGAGGTATTGAGCGTGAGCAATCAAGCAGCAGGTGAGCTTGTCGTCACCAGCACGCTCCCTCAGGATGGAAGCGACGACATCGGCACCGATGCCCTGATCACGGTCGTCTTCAACCGGCCCATTGTGCCGCTGACGACGATTGGCGCGAGTGCTGAATTGCCGTCGCCGATTACGATAACGCCGAAAGTTGAAGGCGTGGGCGAATGGCTGAACACCTCGATCTACACTTTTCGGGCAACGCCCGCACTGGCGGGTGGCACGCCGTATACCGTGACGGTCAATCCCGAACTGACGGCGATAGATGGCTCGGCGCTGGCCGAACCCTACTCGTTCGGCTTTACGACCGCCGCGCCCGCCGTCACAGGCTTCCTGCCTGACAGCATGACGACCGTCCAGCTGGATCAGACCGTTCAGGTCACGTTCAGCGCGCCGGTGGATCGGGCTTCGGCCGAAGCGGCTTTCAGCCTGCATGTGGCCGGCGAGGACAATCAGGCGACCGGCGACCCGCTGCCCGGCAAGTTCCGCTGGGCGGACGATTCGACTGGCTTCCAGTTCACGCCGGACGCGACGCTGGCGCTGGGTACGAACTACCGAGCGGAAATCGCTGGCGGGCAGATCACATCACCTGGCGGCGGCGCGCCAATGGCGCAACCGGCTGCACGGGTGTTCAGCACCGTTCCGCTGCCCGCCATCCTCAGCACCGACCCGTTCGAGGGCGAAACCGATGTACCGATCTATACTGGCTTCGGCATCTATTTCGCGTCGCAAATGGATGTGGCCTCGCTGCGAGAAAAAGTGACGATTGACCCCGAACCAGTTGGGACGGTGGATAGCTACTACGACAGCTATTCCAACCAATACCGGCTGTCGTTTGGCATGGAGCCGAGCGCCGAGTACACCATCACCATCGCGCCCGGCATGGAGGATATCTACGGCAACGCCATCGAGAGCGAGCTGGCCGTGCAGTTCACGACCGCGCCCTACGACCCGAGCGTGGCGCTGCAAACGCCCGGTGATATGGGCTTCTACAACGCCCACAACGAGCGCACCGAGCTGTTCGTGGCCCACCGCAACGTGGACAGCATCAATTTTACGCTCGATGCTGTGCCAGACAGCGCGCTGGTGAGCGCGTTCCAAAGCGACCCGTACTACGGCGGCTATAACATCGTTTCGGGCCTGGACACGGCCGATCTGGAACGGCTGCGGGCCTGGACGCTGCAATCGGAAGCGCCGCACAACGCACTGCGCTATGACCTGCTCTCGCTGGGCAGCGCCGCCCCGGTGACCTGTACCGGCGCGCCGGCCACTCAACTGGCAGTGGGCGACGTGGCCGAGGTCATCAGCGACCCCGACCCTGTACGCGCCCGCGAAACGCCAGTGGACGGCGAAATCGTCACGCTGCTCTACAAGGGCTACGCGCTGCCGGTCATTGGTGGGCCGCTGTGCGAAGGCGATGCGCTGTGGTGGGAAGTCCAGCTGCGCGACGGCCAGACCGCGTGGGTGGCCGAAGGCATCGGCGACGAGTATTTCCTCGGCGTGCAGAGCAAGGGTGAGCAGACCCCGATTGTGTTCGAGGGCAGCAAGGCGCTCGCCCCCGGCATGTACCTGATCGGCGTGTCGTCTCCCGATTTGCCGGCTTACGGCAACATGCAGCATCTGCTGTTCGTGAGCACCGCCGTACTGACCATGAAGACCGCGCCGGACGAAGTGGTGGTATGGGCGACCGATGTCCAAACCGGGCAGCCGATCCCGGATGCGCCGATTACGATTTTCGACGCCAAGCTGGGCGAAGTGGGCAGCGGCGTGACCGATGCCGATGGCCTGCTGCGGGTGAGCGTGCCGCGCGCCGAGGACTATCAGGCGCGGATGGCCGTGCTGGACGATGGCGGCCAGTTCGGCGTGAGCATGTCCACCTGGTCGAACGGCATCGAACCGTACAGCTTTGGCGCGCCGTTCAACCCGCAGCCCGCGCCATTCAACGCCTATCTGTATACCGACCGCCCGATCTACCGCCCGGAACAGCCCGTATACTTCCGGGGCGTGCTGCGCGCAGCGGATGACGCGCAGTACACACCGTCGGGCGAGGAGTCCGTTCAGATCGGCATCTACGAACAGAACAGTGGCGAACTGCTGTACAGCGAAAAACTGCCGCTGACCGCCTTCGGCACTTTCAACGGGGAATACCACATCGCCGCCGATGCGCCGCTCGGCTACTACCGGATCGCGGTACAACTGCCGCATGAAGATGGGTTGACCCCCTACGGCGAAGCCGGTATCAGCTTCGGCGTGGCCGAATATCGCGCGCCGGAGTTCCAGGTGACGGTGACGCCGAACGCGGCCGAAGTCGCGCAGGGCGACACCATCACGGCGCTGGTCGAAGCCCGCTACTTCTTCGGCGGGGCGGTGAGCGGCGGCACGGTGGA
>JAEURB010000492.1 GCA_016788435.1 Anaerolineae bacterium
AAGAAGATCCTGATCGAGCGCTGGATTTAAGGCATAGGTGAAAGTTCAAAGTTGAAAGTTGAAAGTGAGGGGAGGCAGGAACACGGCTTCCCTCACACCACTATTAACTTTGAACTTTCAACTCTGATGATCACCTACACCACTACCCTCACCGGCGTAATTGCCGGGCAGTTGCGCGGCGGGTTCTTCGAAGGATGGCCGAACCCGCCGACGCCGGAAACACTGCTGCGTATTTTGCACGGGTCGGCGCACGTGGTGCTGGCGCAGGAGGGCGCACAGGTCGTCGGCGTCATCACGGCGTTGAGCGACGGTGTGCTCACCGCCTATATTCCGATGCTTGAAGTGCTGCCAACCTACCGAAACCAGGGCATTGGCGGGGCACTAGTGCGGCGCATGGTGGCGGAGCTCGGGCCGATCTATGCGATAGACTTGTTGTGCGATGATTCGCTGGTTCCCTATTATCAGCGGCTGGGCTTCATCACCGTGCGCGGGATGGCCCTGCGCGATTATGCGATGCAGTCCGGCCTGCCGGACACTGGAGCAGTTTCACCCTCATGACCGAACTCAACGCCTTTGGCGCTATCCTGACCTTTGCCATTGAGATGGAAGGCGAGATCGCAGCCTACTATCAGGGCATCGGCAGCCCACGTGCCGCCGATGCCGAGAAGCGGCGCAGTAACCTCGAACGGGTGCGCCGCGAAAACGTGACCGAAATCAAGCTGGAGCCGATTGACGGGCTGAACGCCGCCGATTACGCGCTCAATCTGGCCGATACGTCGCCCGAAGGCCAGAAAGCCGTCGAAGCGATTGCGGCGCGCTTCTACGCCGATACCGCGCCCAAGCTGAACGTGCGCGAAGCCCAACGCGCCCTCGAGCGGGCCGGCAAGCAGCACGCCGAGCTGGCGTAAGAACTGATTTCACCACAGAGGCACTGAGGACACGGAGGTTGAAGCAGAAAACCTCTGTGTCCTCAGTGCCTTTGTGATTAGAAGACCTCTGCTAACTACTCGCCGGTGGCCGCCATCTGGTAGGTCCAGTTGCCGTCGTCGCCTTCCTGAGCGCGCTGCAGAATGCCCTTGTCGGCCATGTATTTGAGGGTGGCATAGACCTGCCGGTTTTCCAGCTTATAGCCCCCGGCAGTGAGCGCCGTTTTGACGTCAGCGGCGCGCCGGGGACTGCTGAAGAAGCCTTCTTCGCCCATCTGCCGGATACGGGCGGTGGCTGCCTCGCTGCGCGGGCGGCGCTTGCGGCTGAGTTTCTCCGCTTTTACCGCGCTCTTCGCTTTCGGGGGGCGTCCACGCCGTTTCCGTGGCGCATCTGTCACCAGTAGTACTTCCTCGGGTGCGGCGCTGCCGACATGACCGAACAACGCTCCCAGGCTGGCCCCAAGCTGTTGAACAGCCCGCTCATCTTCGATCTCAATAACCAGTTCTTTGATTGTGATACGTAAGACCGGTAGTGATGCGTTCATAGCCCCCCTCAATCGCGTTATTTACCCCTGAATGTCAGGTGCAGGCTAACACATGTTAAGCATAGCATCATTTTTCATCAGGCCGCACGATTACGGCGAAAGGACACACGGACATGAGCTGGAAATGCGTATGAATTCGAGGCTTTCGACAATCGGCAGGCTCATTGGGCCGGCGTCAATCATCAGGTAACGGCGGCCGCGCTCGCGTGCTTCGCGGGCACGGGCCGCCAGCAATGCGCCGTAGACGCCCTGCCCCCGGAAAGGCTGCAATACACCCCCGCCAAAGAGGGATGCAAAATCAGACTCGGGGGTGTAGTTCACCCAGGCCGCGCCGACCGGTGCGCCCGCGACGCGCGCCAGAAAGATACTGGTTGCAACCGGCGATTCGACAAATTCGCGGCGCAGGCGGTCACCCGTTCCATGTTCGTCTGGCCCCCAAATGCCGGTTACAACCACCATGACGTCATCCACCTCCGCCGGATCACTCACCCGCTCGATGGTATGCCCGCGCAGGTCAAACAAGCGGCCGGGGGCATCGGCCAGTTCACGAATGAGCAGCGTTTCCCAGTCCTCATCGCTGAAGCCGCGCGCAATCAGCCGTTCGCGCAAATCCTGCGGCGCGTCGTGTTCGTATACTTTCCACTCAAACTCCAATTCCCGTGTACTGAAAAACGCGACTTCCGCCGCGATAATTGCTTCGATTTGGGCATCATTCAAGCCCCGCAAATCGCTGTACAGCACGAAGCTGCGGCCGCCTGTTCGATCCACATGGCGGACGGTGTGGGCCGTGGAGATGCGCTCTATGCCTGCCCACACCGCATTCCGGCGCTCCTGCTCATCATAAAGCGCCAGCCAATCCTTATCGCTCATCGCATCGCCTCCAGCCAGCATGGTCTGTTTCGTGCCCGCGCCTGTACTCGTTATAATCACCTGCTATAGGTCAGTCACGCTCATCGTGACGGCCATGACCGGCTAAGCCCGTGCTGCGGGCGTTCATTGTAACAAAGGAGTTCTGTGATGGACTTTGCGATTACGTTCAAGGGTGATATTGACCCCAAGCGCACGGTGGCTCTGTGCCAGCAAGCGGAGCAGGCCGGCTTCACGCATACATGGCTCTTCGATTCCCATGTGCTGTGGCGCGAATGCTATGTGACGATGGCCATGCTGATGGAGCACACCAGCACCATGGTCTTCGGGCCGTGCGTCACCAACCCAGGCGTACGCGAGTGGTCGGTGGCGGCCAGCCTGTACGCGACGCTGGCCATTCAAAGCGGCAACCGGATCATCATCGGTGCGGGGCGCGGTGACAGCAGCCGCCGCGTACTCAAGCGCAAGCCGCTGACCGTCGAGCGGATGGTGGAATTCGGCGATGCGCTCAAGGGCATGGTGCGGGGCGACGAAGTGACCTATTCGTGGGATGACGAAGATACCACCGTGCAGATTCCGTGGGCGACCGGCTACGAACTGCCGATCTGGTACGCTGCATACGGCCCAAAGGCATTGGCGGCGGCTGGCGGGCATGGCGAGGGCCTGATCCTGCAACTGGCCGATCCGTGGCTGGTCGAGTGGTTCTCGGATCAGGCGAAGGCAGCGGGCGCAGAAGCCGGCCACGACCTCTCGAACTTCCAGATCATGGCGGCGGCCCCGGCGTGGGTGGGCGATATGGCAACGGCCCGCGCGCAAACGCGCTGGTTCCCGGCGATGGTGGGCAATCACGTCGCCGATCTGGTCGAGAAATACGGCAAGGAAGGGAACACCGTGCCGCAGCGCCTGACCGACTATATCGAAGGGCGCAAGGGCTATGACTACCGCCACCACGCCGACATTCACGCCGATCATCTGGGCTTCATCAGCGACGACATCATTGACAGCTTCGGCGTCCTCGGCGATGTGGACGCGCACGTGGCCAAGCTGAAGGAACTGCGCGCCGCCGGTGTGACGCAGTACAACATCTACCTGATGTGCGGCGAGGAAGAGCGCATCGTTGAAGAATACGGCGCGAATGTGATTCCAGCATTCAGGAAGGCCATTGAAACCGCCTGAAAGCTGAGACTTGGGTAAAGTAAAGGGTACTCAGCGCTTGAACGGAGGAGAGAACCATGGGCACGCTGTTCAGGAACGGAACTATCATCACGGCGGCCGACATGTTCGTGGCCGACCTATTGGTGGAAGGGGAGACAATTCAGCGTATCGGCCGCGCGTTGGACGCGGCTGGCCACACCGTAGTTGACTGCAGCGGCAAATACCTGATGCCGGGCGGCATTGACGTGCATACCCACCTCGAACTGTCCTTCGGGGGCACGGTTAGCAACGACGACTTCGACAGCGGGCATAAGGCGGCTGCGTTCGGCGGCACGACCATGCACATTGACTTCGTCATTCAGCCCAAGGGCGGCAGCCTGCACGATGGACTGGCCGAATGGCGCGCCAAAGCGCAGAAGGCGCAGATTGACTACGGCTTCCACATGGCCATCACCGACCTGCGCGAGGACGTGATGGAGGAAATCCCCTCGATGCTGGACGAAGGCATCACCAGCCTCAAGCTGTTCATGGCCTACAAGAACGTTTACCAGGTGGACGACACGACGCTCTACCGCGCTATGCAGATGGCGGCGAAGCACGGCATGATCATCATGGTTCATGCCGAAAATGGCGACGTCGAAGTGCAGTTGCGCCAGCAGTTACTGGCCGAGGGCAAGACCGACCCGGTGTGGCATTACTCGTCGCGGCCACCGGAAATCGAGGGTGAAGCCACCAACCGCGCCGTGGTCATGGCTGGGCTGGCCGACTGCCGCCTGTACGTCGTACATATGACCTGCGAGCAGTCCATCGCGGCGCTGCGCCGGGGCCGGGCCGAGGGTTACCCTGTCATGGGCGAAAGCTGCGTGCAGTACTTCCACATCACGCGCGATCATCATCTGGGCGCGCCCGGCTTCGAAGGCTCGAAGTACGTTTGTTCGCCGCCGGTGCGCAACGAGGAACATCACGCGGTGCTGTGGCAGGCTGTCCGCGACGGCACGCTGCAGGTCGTCAGCACCGACCACTGCGATTTCTGGTATGAGGGCGGCGTTGGCCCGTGGCAGCAGTGGCAAAAGGACCACAACGGCGGTAAGTGGGTTGAGTTTGAAGCGCAGAACCCGTCCTATCGCCGGCCGGGCAAGGAACTGGGCAAAGGCAATTTCTCGAAAATCCCGAACGGCCTGCCCGCCATCGAAGACCGTATGATGGTGATGTGGCATCTGGGCGTGAACGGGGGCCACCTCAGCCCACAGCGGTTTGTCGAGATGAACTGCACCAACCCGGCGCGCATCTTCGGCATGTATCCGCGCAAGGGCGCGCTCGTCGTTGGCGCGGACGCCGATATTGTCGTGTGGGACCCGAACAAGCAGCACACGCTGAGCGCGGCCACACAGCACATGCGCTGCGACTACAGCCTGTTCGAGGGGATGGAGGTGCAGGGCGCGCCGGTGCAGGTGTTCCAGCGCGGGAAGAAGCTGGTCGAGGGCGCGCAGTGGCTGGGCAAGAACGGTCAGGGCCAGTACATCGCCCGCGAGGCAAACGCGGCGATTCTGTAAGCCGATACGCATACTATCCACAAAGGCAGGGCGGCTTTTACGCGCCCTGCCTTTTGATTCCTTTCGTAAAACACGCTCGATAATCAGGTATATTTCAATCACGATTAAACACTATTCGGGAGTTTGTGATGTTCAGACAACAAAGAGCGTTTTGGCTGATGTTGGCGCTGCTGGTACTGTGCGGCGTGGGGGTAGTGGGCAGCTACGCGCAAGGTAGCGATTCCATTGAGCTATCCGAAACCCACGTCACCACCGACGGCGCTTTCCAATTCAGCTACTCCGGCGACTGGACAGTAGAGGACAGACCCGATGGTGCGCTCGATCTGAGCGGGACCAACGGCATCATGACCATCTACCCACCTAATTACCTCATCAGTGGCCAGTTGTTTCCAGCAGATCTTTCGTCGGCTAATACGCTCATGGACTCGTTCATTGAGGCGGGCACAGCGTCTGGCTTGATGGAATTCGAGCGCCCCATCAAGATTCCGCTTGGCAACGGCATGACCGCTATGCGCAGCAATTTCGTCTTCACGTCCGACCCCGCCAACGCGACATTTGACCAATTCATGCTGGCCGTACCGGTGGATGAACAGTTCGCGCTGATGCTGGTATCTGGCGACCCCGGAGGCGAAGGCACCGATCTGGCTTACACGATGGCGGCTTCGTTCGTGATCCTCAATGCCGCCGTCCCGACTGCCCACGCCTCAGTCCCGATGACCGCCGACGTGGCGATTCCGCTGCCCTGGAGCGAAGCGATTGCCGCACTGCAAGCCGAGGGTCTGATCACGGAAGAAGGCGAACTGTTGTGGGAAAATGCCTTCGTCACGACCGTACTTGGCGGCCCAACCTATTTACCTGATGAGAGCGAGTCCACATATCCCAATGCTGCGGGCGGCGCGCTGCTCAGCTTCCGGCCCGACAGCCCTGACTATATCTGCGGTCTGCTCTCCCGAACCACCGGCACTGAAAGCCCAGAGCAGGCCATTTTCATCGGCATCGATTTCGCGAACTATGTTCTGGTCGTTGATCTCGACATCAATCGGGATGACTCGCCGACCGTCACGGACGCGGAGTCCGGAGTGAACTTCTTCGGCCCGCAGCAGATCAACTTCGTCCTGCGCGACAACGAAGTTACGGTTTGGGTCAACGGCGGGGTGGTGCTGGAGAACGTGCCAGTCCAAACCTCAGAACCGAACGCCAAGGGCGAAACCGAGCCGTCCTATTCGGGCGCGCTGCTGCAGTCAAGCTGTGTGATGACCGACGCCTGGGTTTACGGGTTCGGCGATTAGGCTCATTCCCGGCACGAATTCACGGACAGGACCATACTGGCATCCTGTCCGTGTTGGTTTGTTAGGAGGGACACGCAATGCTAAGACGCCTGATAGGCCTCCTCATCCTCCTTGCCCTGATTTTCCCACCCGTCGTTGTTGCGGCAGGCGTAGTCATCGCCCGTGATGTGACGGGGCGCGTCGAATCTGAACTCGAACTGCGGCTCAACAATGTACGCGCCGAACTGACCGACATCGAAGAGGAGGTGGAGGACGTTCGCGCCCGGCTCGCCAGCGCGGTCACTCCAATCAACAACGTTATCTCCGCTCTCGATGACTTGCTTGAAGACGCGGATGACCTCGTGACCGGCGGCCTGACTATCCCGGGCGTGATACTCACGGATTTCGTTCTCGGCATTCCGGGCATCGGCACATTTACGATTGTGATTCCCAACATCCCCTCGACCACGCTTACAATTCCTGGTTTGTCCAGCCTGCGCAGCCTCTTTGAAGACACGCTGGGCGAAATGTCCGATACAGCCGACGCCGTCTCAGCGCTCCTGAGGCTGCGCTTCGTCCCGAACCAGCTCAGCCAGGCTGCCGCCGACGTACGCGGATTGTGGGACTATTTGCTGGGCGTGGGAGCAGCTATCACCCCCACCGTCCAGATCATGCTGCTGGCGTGCGGCGTGTGGCTGGTGGTGGTGTACTGCCTTGCCCTGTATTTCGGGCTGCGAAGCGGCTGGCGAATGCTAATGGGGCGCACTTAGAGCCACGCCGCTTCACGACCGCGCCGCCAGTTCGCCCTCTGCACGGCGGCACAGGCCCGAGCCGCCCGCGTCCAGCCATGATTGCAACGCCCCGCTCGATGCGAGGCCCTGCGACGCCTCCTGATAGATGGTCGTGCCCCAGACGTAATAACGCTGTGTCTCGGCCGGCCAGGTTTCAAAGGCGCGCGTTACGACCGACGGCCCGCCGTTATAGCAGCCGAGCGCCAGCCCCACGTCCTCATTGGCGTAGTCCATGCAGTAGGCCAGAAAATCCGCCCCACGCCGGGCATTCGTTTCGGGGTCGTGCATGTTCTCGCCGGCGCTGAAGTGAAATGGCATGACCTGAAACAGGCCCTGCGCCCCGGCGCTGCTGCCAACGGTGGGATGGCCGCACGACTCAATCTGCATGACGGTCGCCAGCAGGTTGGGGTCGAGATTGTGCGCCCTGGCCCAGCGGGAAATGTCACGCTCCCAATAGCGGACCTCCGGGCTGAACATCGGCGCGATCATCCCCAGCGAGGCGGGTGCGCTGAAGACCGGCCTGGCCGTCACCAGCCACGCCTGAGCGGCCTGCAGCGCCCGCCCCAGCGTGCCGGTGGCCAGCAGCACACCGAAGGCCACGCCCGTCAGCCAGACCAGCAGTTCACGGCGCAGGTGGCGGCGCAGCGACGAGCGCCGGGCCGCTTCCGGTTTGCGTTTGGCGGCAGCGGGCGCAGCAGGCACACGGCGGCGGGCGGGGCTGGGTGCGAGTGCAGTCATGGTGCGATCTCCGGGCACATAAGCGCGTTCGATTCCGCCCCCAGAATAGCACACTTGTTCTAATTTTGCCAGCGCAAGTTGTTCGCAGAACCTCACCCTCCAGCCCCTGGCAGGGGTGGGTTTTTCATGCGCGGTAGAGTTTCTGCCTTCATGCAACCTCACCCCCAGCCCCTCTCCGCACGCGGAGAGGGGAGAAAGACCACGCCGTGACTGCTCTCTCCGAGCGCGGGGGCTGAGGGTGAGATTGGGGTTCAAAAACAGTGTCCTATCGTGGCAGCAGGGGTAACGGGTGATGGCCGGGTACTGCGAGAGGGTTGATGGCCACACGATACACTCCTAAACTCAGGCAGATTAATTTACAATTTGGGCATAAAGCGTTGACACCTGCTGCGTAGAGTGACGGTATCGCTCTTCGTGCAATAGGGGGAAGCTCACCGTGAACCACCTGCGCAAGTCCAGCCTGTTCGTGATTGCCGTCTTGTTCGCCGCACTCGCCCTGTCTGCCGTGACAGTGAGCGCAGAGCCGGCGAATGCCACCGTCACCCTTAGCGAAGCCCAGATCAACAGCAGCTTCCGCGTCACCAATCCGGCCTACCGCCGCCTGACGAATGTGCGGGTGGACTTGCAGCCGGGGCAAGCGTCCGTCAGCGCCACGCTCACGGTTCGCACTCCGCGCGGCCAAACCACGACGGTTTATCAGACGGTCAGCACGTGGATTCCGTCTATCGTCAACGGGCGCATTTTGTGGACGCTGTCGAGCGCAACCGTCAACGGCTCACCCGCTTCCAGCCAGATGATCAGCCAGATCAACGCCGCTATCGGCGCGTCGTGGCGTGCCTACTGGCGCGGTCAACACCCCGGCCGCGCGACCACAATCACCGTGGACGACAATCAGGTGGTCATCACCTACAACTAAAATCAGACCAGCAGGAGCCGCTATCCGCCGGGAGAGACTCGTCCAGTCTCTCCCTTTTCGTTGCTATACTCTGCGTGGAGTATCCTGTTCAGCCGGGGCCACGATGAAACCGATGTCGTTTGACTTCCATTCGCGCCGCTCGATGATTGCTGCCTACAACGGGATGGTCGCAACCAGCAACCCGCTGGCGTCACAGGCCGGGCTGCAAACCCTGCGCGACGGGGGTAACGCGGCCGATGCCGCCGTGACGGCCGCCGCCGTGCTGAACGTGACGGAGTCCGCGTCAACCGGCATGGGGGGCGACTGTTTCGCGCTGTTCTACGACGCGAAAACGGGCGCGGTGACGGCGCTGAATGGCAGCGGGCGCGCGCCGGCCGCTCTCACCGCCGAGGCGCTGCGAGCGCGCGGCTGGTCCACCATCGCCGAACGCAGCGCCGACGCCGTCAGCGTGCCGGGCGCGGCGGCTGGCTGGGAAGACCTGATCCAGCGCCATGGCCGGATGCCCCTCGCCCGCGTACTGCACGACGCTATCCGCTATGCCCGCGACGGCTTTCCGGTACAGCCCGTGTATGGCGCATCGTGGGCGCGGGCGGAAGCCTTCCTGCGTAACTGCCGCCATGCGGGCGACTATCTGCCGGGCGGCCACGCGCCGCAGGTGGGCCAAATCGTTCGCCTGCCCGATCTGGCGCGCACGCTGCAGGCCGTGGCCGAAGGCGGGGCCGAAGCCTTCTACAGCGGTACCATCGCCGATGCCATCGTCGAGTCTGTGCAGGAACACGGCGGGGTGCTGGCGCTGGAAGACCTGCGTGGCCATCGCTCGACATGGGATGAGCCGATCCGCGCCAATTACCGGGGCGTGACGGTTATCGAGTGCCCGCCCAACGGGCAGGGACTGGCCGCGCTGCAAGCCCTGCGGCTGATCGAGGGCTTTGACCTGGCCGCCCTGCCGTGGGACAGCGCCGAACGCCTGCATCTGATGATCGAAGCAATGCGGCTGGCCTTCGCCGATGCCCGGCACTACATCGCGGACGATGCAACCAACCCTGCGCCGATCCATGATCTGCTGTCGGACGGCTACATCCGACAGCGGCGCGCCCTTATCCAGCGCGACCAGGCCATGCAGCCGCCGTCGTTTGGCCGCCCGGTGGCGGGGTCGGATACCGTCTACCTGACAGCGGTGGACGGCGAAGGCAACGCCTGCTCGTTCATCAACAGCCTGTACATGGGCTTCGGCACGGGCATTTGCGCCAGGGGAACGGGCGTCTTCCTGCAGAACCGGGGCGCGCTGTTCTCGCTCGAAGAAGGCCACCCGAACGAATTGGCTCCCGGCAAGCGGCCGTATCACACGATTATCCCGGCGCTGGCGCTGAAAGACGGCGCGCTGTGGGCCTCGTTCGGCGTGATGGGCGGCTTCATGCAGCCGCAGGGCCAAGTGCAGGTGATCAGCGCGATGGTGGATGATTCGCTCAATCCGCAGGAAGCCGTGAACCGCCCGCGCTGGCTGCTGGCCGACGGCACGGCCGACAGCCCGCTTTACCTCGAAGAAGGCATACCCGTGCGCGTGATGGCGGAACTGGCGGACATGGGCCACCCGGTGCGGCCGGTGAGCGGCTACGGGCACGGCGTCTTCGGCGACGGCCAGATCATCCGCCGCGACGCCGAAACGGGCGTGCTGTTCGGCGGCAGCGACCCGCGCAAGGATGGGCAGGTGGCCGCCTGGTGATGGACAGCTCCGCCCCACAAAAGCGCCGCGTTGTGTTGTGCATGGGTGAATACTGCAATCTGGGCCGCCGGGCGGACAAGCTGTGGCGCATGCTCGAACCGGCGATAGCTGAACTGAACGGGGACGCCCGGCCGCCGTGCCTCAAACTCGAACGCGCTAACTGCCTGAGCCTGTGCGCCCTCGGCCCGAACCTCGTCATCTACCCCGAAGACCTCGTCTTCAGCAAGCTCGATGAAGCCCAACTGCGCGAAATCATCGTCCGCGAACTGCGGCCGTGCGAGGAGAGTTAGCCCCGCATCCCCAGCAAATCGTGCTCGTCCATCCAATCGGCCACGTGATCGGCAATGGCGTTCAGGCCGGCGCCGCTCACGTCTACCTCCATGTGAGGGAGGCGAGTGCGCGTCAACGCTTCGCGGAAGGCGTCCTGTTCGCGATAGAACGGCGTCAGGTCGTCGTACTGGCGCGGGTTGCCGCTCACCTTCAGGCGTTCGGCCCGCGCCGCCTCGAACGACTCGACCGTGCGCGTACAGAGCACGATGCAGAAGCCCAGTGGCAGCAGGCGCTCTTCCAGCCAGCCGAAATCGTAATGGCGGCCCTGAGTCGCCTGATAGACCTGCGTACTGAGGTGGAAGCGGTCCACGATCCACGAGTAGTAGCGCTGGAGCTCGAACAGGCGAACCCACGTCGCGTAGGTTTCCATGGCAAGTTGCTCTTCGTGCGGCTCGAAGTTGATCAGGCCGCGCCCCCACGGGTAATTGGTGAAGGCGCACCACTCGCCCGACACCAGCGGCGAGTGGTATTGGTATTTACGCGGGCCGACGATGCGCGGGTGCTCGTTGAGCAGAAAGGCGAGGTCGGTTTTGTGCGTCAGGCGCGTGCCTTCGAGGATGATCTTGGGCGTCAGTTTGGGCGGATGGGTCATGATGAGGCGGTTCCGGCGCTGGCATGTAACGCCTTCACTGCGCTGAAAAACGCCTCTGGCTGCTCGGTGTGGCAGGAATGGCGGCCGGGCAGCATGAGCAGGCGGCCGTTCGGCATGGCGTCCACCGTGCGCTGCGCGTAAGCCTCCGGGTTGAGGCGATCTTCCTCGCCCAGCATCATCAGCACCGGCAAGTTCATCTTCGGGGCGAGCGACAGCGATACGTCGCCACCCATATCAATCATCCGCTTGACGGCCGTCGCCCATCTCAGCGTATAGGCGTTGACATCCGTAATATGGTTGCGCGTCCGAACCTCCTCGGAGAGCCAATCGCCGGGGTAGACCGACTGCGCTGCCGGGCGCATATCCGGCCCGTAGTAGCCAATCGCTCCCCAGGCCAGGCAAGTCTTGAAGCGTTCCGGCGCGAGGCCGGCCATGATCAGCGCCGTTTCGCCGCCGTCGGAGAAGCCAAGCAGGTGGGCGCGCGGCCAGTTCAGGGCATCGAGCAGCGCCAGCATGTCCAGCGCGTCGCGGTGATAGAAGTCCGGCGGATAATCGCGGGGCTGGGGCAGGCTTTCGCCGTAACCGCGGCGGGTTGGGCCGAGCGTGCAGTAGCCGTTGTCCGTCAGCCAGGCGGTGACCTCTTCGATATCGTGGCGGGGTGAGCCAAGCCAGCCATGCACCAGCACGGCGGGTTCACCGGCACCGAATTCCTCGTAGAACAGCGTTGCGCCAGTGGAACATTCCTGAAACGGCATCTATGGCTCCTCGGTGACAGTGGCGGCGGCCCGTTTTCCACCCAACGCCTGATTGAACACCTCCTGGAACGACATGCCCAGCCCCAGCACGCTGATGACGCCGAAGACCGCGTAGGCGAGCAGCGTGACGCCGTGGAAGAGGATACCGAGCGCAGCGGCGTCCACATTGTTCACGCCGAGCATGGCGCCAGCCACCACCACCGCGCCCTGGAACGGGCCGATGCTGGCCAGCGTCAGCGGGATCGCCACGCCAAGCGCCGCCAGCCCGACCGCCAGCATGGCGTAGATCAGGTAATTGACCCCTTGCAGGTCAATCGCGCGTTCGAGCGCCATGAACGTCGCCAGCGAGAAGCCCCAGGCGATGACCGTCCACAGTATCGTGCCGGCGAAGACGCGCAGATTGGTGAGGGGCTTCAAGCCGGCTAATACTGCATCCACCTGGTGCTGAAGCCGGAAGCGCTGGAGAAAGGGAAGGACACGCTCCAGCCAAACCGCCAGCTTGTGGCCGAGAGCCGGGCGCGCCGCGAAGCCGATGAGGACCGCGAAGCTGACGAGCGCCAGGCCGCCGAAGATGGCCGCCGTGCGTGACACAGTGTCTGGCACATCGGGGATTTGCGTGGTGGCGATGGCGATCATCACGACGACGGTGACCACGTCAATCAGCCGCTCGACTATGACGCTGGCGGCCGACGTCATGACCGGCACCTCGTAGCGAGTGGCCAGCAGGATACGCACGACTTCGCCCGCGCGCAGTGGAAGCTGATTGACGAGCATGGTCACGCTGAAGATGTAGAAGCCGGTGCGGGTGGTGATGCGGTTGGAGAGCATGATGCGCCAGCGCACGCCACGGGTGAAGAGCGCCCCGCCCACCGTCAGGAAGCTGACCAGCACCCAGAATATGTTCGTGCGCTGGATCGTCTCCCAGACCAGATTGAGCGGCACGTCGCGCAGCGTCAGGTAGAGCAGAAGCCCACTGACGACCACGCTGCCGGCGATGAACAACCACTTCCGCATAGGGTACACGTCCTGGAGTGAGTTTGAGCCGCGCAGGGATTATACACAGCGGGATGGCCCAAACCCCTGTACAGCAGACGGAGCGGCTGGCTGATTCGCCGTAATTACGCCGCCCCACGGCCTGGCGGGTGGGCGCGCCCCATCACCACGTCACCAGTCAGGCCGTGCACGAGCGCCGTTCGCAGGTCACCATCACGCTCGGTGAGCGTACACACCCACACGGGGGCCAACACCAGCATGAACGACATCTGCACCGGCAGCGCCGTGACCGAAATCTCCTCGGATGACGAGGCCGACGCAAGTTCGCGCTCACGCGCCCGGCGCGAGGCAATCGAACGGGCATCGAGCGAGGCTTGATCCACTTCCACTGTATACAACCCGGCCGGATGAGTGGCTAGCAGCGCCGGTTCGTAGGGCCGCATGGTATCCATGTCGAAATCGCCCAGTTCAGCCAGCAGGTCACGCGGCGGCGATGTCATGGCCGAGATGAACAGCCC
>JAEURB010000074.1 GCA_016788435.1 Anaerolineae bacterium
TTCCGGCGGGGCCAACCGCTGAGTGAGCAGCGAGACGTGAATCGCCGGGCCGCCGACGTTGAGCCGGGCCAGCACATTGACGACGCGAATAGGGCGATGGGACGACGGCATATTGCGAATCACCCCCTAACCCCCTCTCCCACGCACGCGGCGAGAGGGCGAATACCTACCGCATCGGCTCGTGACGACCCAGCAGTGCGGTGTTTTGTGTCGAAGCCGTTACTACACAGCAGCGCGCCAACTCTGCGAGCTTTTCTTCCCCTTCTCCCCGCTTGCGTGGGAGAAGGGGACAGAGGGGTTGAGGGGTGTTTGCGGTGGCTCACTTGCCCACCAGTTCCTCGTACAACGCCAGCACCTGATCGGTCATGCGCGGCACGCTGAAGATGGTCTCCAGCCGTTCCTGGCCCAGCATGCCCATGTGCTTGCGCAGCGGCGCGTCGGCCAGCAGTTGGCGCAGGTGCTTTGCCAGCGTTGCGGCGTCCTTCGGCTCGGCCAGCAGCCCGGTTTCACCGTCCAGCACGACTTCGGGAATGGCGCTCACACGGCTGCCCACGACCGGGAGCGCCTGCGCCATCGCTTCGAGCAGGACGAGGCCGAAGCCTTCCCACAGGCTGGGCATGAGAAAGAGGTCATAGGCCGCCATCACCCGCGCCGCGTCGGGCCGCCAACCGATGAACTGCGCGCGCCCGGCGATGCCGAGTTCGGCTGCCTGCGCTTCGAGCGCGCCGCGCAATTCGCCGTCGCCGGTGATGACCAGTTTGGCCGCCGGAAACTCGTCCGCCACCTGCGCGAAAGCCTGCAAGCCGTAGGGCAGGCCCTTCTGCTCGATCAGGCGGCAGGTGACGCCCACCACCACCTCATCCGGCGTCAGACCCAGTTCGGCACGGACGGCAGTTCGCAGTGTGGGGTCGAACGGCGGCGGCTGGTAGCCATAGTAGATGGTGCGCACCTGATCGGGGCGCGCGCCTTCGACTTCGATGCTGAAGCGGCGCACGGCGTCGGAAATAGCGACGCCGGCATCGGTCATGCGCCAGAGCTGGCGGTTGATCACCTTCTGGTCGGGCTTGAGGCGGAAGGCGTCGTCGTTGTGCCGCCCGCTGACGATGCGCGGCCGCCGTCCGTTGACGCGGATGGACTGCGCGGCGGGTATACCATACAGGTCGGCGTGCAGCAGGTGCGTATTGACGATATCCGGCCGAAACGCGGCCAGCGCCGAGCGCAGTTTGGGGTACAGCAGCGGGTCAGTGTGGCGGGCGATGGGCAGGCGCTGAACAGGGATACCGCGCGCTTCGGCCGCCGCCTTGAACTCGTCCACCGTATTGTGCGGCGGATGCAGGTAGAGGAACGAGGCATCCACGCCGCGCGCGCGTAAAGCTTCGAGCAGGATCAGCAGGTGGTTCTCGGCCCCGGCAATGCCTTTGGCTTTGACGACGTGGACGACGCGCATCGGGTCTAACGGCTCCTGAACCAGGCGGCGGTGCGAGCCAGCCCTTCGTCGAACTCAACGACTGGCTCGAAGCCGAGCAGTTCGCCCGCTTTGGTCACGCTGGCGCGGGAATGCTTGATGTCGCCGGTGCGGGCGGGCTCGTGTACCGGCTGAATGTCCGTGCCGAGGATGACGTTCAGCCGATTCACCAGATCGAGCAGGCTGATGCGCCCGCCAGTGGCGAGGTTCATCATCTGCCCGGCGGCCTTCGGAGCGCGCAGGGCCAGCAGGTTGCCATGCACGACGTTATCCACGTAGGTGAAATCACGCGATTGCAGGCCATCACCATAGATGATGGGCGCTTCGCCGCGCAGCATGGCGGCCAGAAAGCGCGGGATGACGGCGGCGTACTGGCTGGTTTCATCCTGGCGCGGGCCGAAGACGTTGAAGTAGCGCAGCGCCACGGTCTCCAGCCCGTAGACGGCGGTGAAGGCCTGCGCGTAGTATTCGCCGGCCAGTTTCGAGACGCCGTAGGGCGACAGCGGGCGCGGGGCCATCGTCTCGTCCTTGTACTCGCCTTCGATATCGCCATAGGCGGAGGATGAGGCGGCATAAGCGACGCGCCGGACGCCGGCATCGCGGGCGGCCAGCAGCACATTGAGCGTGCCGGTCACGTTGTACTCGTGCGTCGTCAGCGGGTCGTCAATACTGCGCGGTACGCTGGGCAGCGCCGCCTGATGCAGCACGTAATCAGCCCCGGCGAACGCTTCATCGAGCGCGGCTTTGTCGGTGATGCTGACCTCGAACAGTTCGCAGCCGGGGGGCAATACGGCCAGATTTTCGCGCTTGCCGGTGGCGAAGTTGTCCACGATGCGCACGGTGTGGCCGTCGCGCAGCAGCCGTTCTGCGATATGCGAGCCGATGAAGCCGGCCCCGCCGGTGATGACGTGGGTTTCAGGCATGGGCATGACCTGTCTCTGCAAAGAATGTGCTGTGCGAAGCCTACAGGCCGGGCGGGAAGCGTTCGACGAAGTAGGCGCCAGCGTCGCCCTCCGCGATCCAGCCGGACAGCCCACTGCCCTCGACGACCGCCTTGACGCGGTACCAGGTATAGCGCTGGGTGCAATCCGGGCCTTCCAGCACGTAGAAAACGATCCCGGCCGGGATTTGCCCAATCAGCCCGGCGCTGGTTCCCGGCTCGGCGCGCACATTGACCGGCGCAGGGTCGCTGCGCGACACGCGGCCGCGCTCGTGCAGGATCAGGCGGGTGGGCAGCAATTCGGGGCAGCCTGGCGTTGGTGAGGCGGGTTGCGCGGCTAGCGGCAGCGCGGCGGCGAGGGCAAGCAGCAGGATCAGCAAGCCGCACGCCCGGCGCATTACGAGGCCGTCGCCTTCGCGCTGCGCCGGTCTTCCCAGAAATCATGCAAGCCCCAGTAGGCCACTGTGCCAAAGGCGAAGCCATAGAGCAGCAAATACGGGGCCAGGCTGGGTGCAGTCCGCACGGCCAGCGCCCCCGACGCGAAGGCGTAGGCGCAGAAGAACAGCTCGAAATAGACGTTGGAGTTGAGGCGCACCGCGTACGGGTTGGCCGTTTTGTGATCGGCATATTTCGGCGTGCGCTTGAATTCCTCGGGGATGTTCAGCAGCCCGCTCATGACCGCGCGCGCATTGCTCCAGGCCGTGCCGGTGCCGAGGGCGATCAGGGCGGGGAGGATGATGATACGCCGCCGCCAGTCGGGGTATAGTTCGCGCTGGCTGATGACGAAGATCAGCGGCGGGCCTAACGCGACCAGCCCAAGCGGGCCGAGGAACAGGCCATCCATCCGGTCGGCGATGAGCAGGATGGGCGTGACCAGCAGCATGGTGATGATCAGCGGATGGACGAGGTACTGGCAGACGTGCATGGTGGCCATCAGGCGCTGCATAAACGACAGGCGCGGGTGCGTCCAGATCGGGCGGATGAGCAGTTTCATGCACTGCGTGCCGCCTTTGGCCCAGCGCGCCTGCTGCTGCTTGTAGGCGGCGATGTGGGGTGGCAGCTCGCCCGGCACAACCAGATCCGGCAGATAGAGAAAACGCCAGCCGAAAAGCTGGGCGCGATAGCTCAGGTCAAGATCTTCAGTCAGCGTTACATCGCGCCAGCCGCCGGCGTCTTCGATGGCCTGCCGCCGCCACACACCGCCCGTTCCGTTGAAGTTCATCAGCCAGCCGGCGCGGTTGCGGGCGGTCTGCTCGACCACGAAATGGCCGTCGAGGGCGAGGGTTTGGCCGCGTGTGAGGACGTTGTCGCTGGCATTGAGATGCCCCCAACGCGCCTGCACCATGCCGAGGCGCGGGTTATCCACCATGAAGGGCAGCGTTCCGCGCAGGAACTCGGGGGGCGGGACAAAATCGGCGTCCAGCACGGCGACATACGTGACTTCGGGCGGCAGCAGCGTCAGCCCATAGGCCAGCGCGCCCGCCTTGTAGCCGGTGCGCTTTTCGCGCCGGATATGGGCAATTTGTACGCCCTGGGCCTGTAGTTCCGGCAGCAGGGCCGCCACGCGCGCGCTCGTGTCGTCCGTCGAGTCGTCCAGCACCTGGATGTGCAGCCGGTCACGCGGGTAATCGAGGCCAGCGACCGAGCGGATGAGCCGTTCGACGACGAACGCTTCGTTGTAGATCGGAAGCTGCACGGCGACTGGCGGAAATTCGGTCAACTGCGTGGCGGTGTACTTGTCGGAGCGATGGCGCAAGTAGGTATAGAGGAGCACCAGCGCGCCACATGCGTATAACGCAAGCAGAATCGCACAACCGACGTAAAGCAGTACGAGAACGTCCAGCAGCATAGAGATGATGAGCCTGCGACCCGGTGAAGGTGAATCCCGATGGAGTCTAGTCTTACATACGGGGAATTGGCAATAGGGCAATCCAGATATGGCTTACTTTGCAGTCAGTCTGCCTTGCCGTCATGCTAGAATATGGCAATCTGACCCATGCAGAAGCGCGCGGTGACGTGGCCAGCCTGAGCGTATCGAAGCCACAGTTGACGGGTAGCGGGCCCCGCCCCGTCAACCTGAAGTCCGATCTGGCGGCGCTGGCCGACCTGATCGAACTGGCGTTTGCCGACACGATGGACAACGGCGGCCGCGCGGCGATCCGCGAAATGCGCACCCTGAGCCGGATCGGCCCCAGCCTCGGCATCGTGCCGGCCATGAGCGACCTGCTGATCGGCATGGGGCTGGGCTTCGTCTGGATCGAGGACGGGCGGTTAGTCGGCAACGTCTCGATTTTTCCGGCCAGCCTGCCGCCGGAAGCCCGCCGCGCCTGGATCATCGCCAACGTCGCCGTCCATCCCGATTACCGCGAACGGGGCATCGCCCGCGCCCTGATGCACGACAGCCTGAACTCGGTGCACCAGCGCAGCGGTTCGCCCGCCGGTGTCATCCTGCAGGTCGAAGCGCAGAACTGGAAAGCGCGCCACCTGTATGACACGCTGGCCTTCGACGAAGAAGGTACGTTCACGCTGTGGCGGCGCGCGCCCGGGCCGCCACCCCGGCCGGTGCTGGGCGGGCCTGGCTCGTACATCACGCGGCGCGGGCGGGGTGATTGGCGCAGTGAACTGGCGCTGGCCCGGCTGGCGCGCCCGGAGGCGGCGGGCGGAATCGGCTGGCTGCGGCCGCCCATGCCCAGCCTGTTCCGGCCATCCATCCGCAAGGCACTCACCGACCTCATCAATCTGCGCGGCATGGAACGGCTGGTCGTCGAGAGCCAGCGCGACCGGCGCATTCTGGCGTCGCTGTGGGTCGAGCGCGGCTTCGGCGCAAGCTCGGTGCAGCTCACGCTGATGGCGGAGCCGGATGCCGGGGCCGAAGCGATGGACTTGCTGCTCACCGCGCTGCGCCGTTTCGGTGAAGACAGCACGCTGGCCATCGAGCACCCGTCCAAAGATGAGGTTGTGTCCGCCCTGCTCGACCGCTTCGGCTTCCGCAAAGTTCGCACGCTGGTGCATATGCGGAAGGAAGTTGAGAGTTGAAAGTTACGAGTTACGAGGTGCGAGTTGCGAGGAGTGCGCCGCGTTTCCCCGCGTAACTCTCAATAGGCGCGTTCACACTATCCTGCCGCCATCGCCTCAATCACGGCCCGCATATCGGCGGCGCAGCCGGGGGGCAGTTCCTCGACCCCGAGCACCTCAACCAGTGCGTCCAGCGACTCGTATTGTTCGGCCTGCGCCGCTGCCGTCAGGGTAGACACCACCGCAGGCGGCGCACCACAGGCGACGGCGACCGATTCGAGGCCAGCAGGAGATGGATCGGGCACGACGATCCATATCGATCCGTCCGCAATGGTTCGCATATTCGTTTCGGGATTCGCATGGAGTGAATTTGGCGTGAGCGAACCCGGTTCGGGCATGGGGAGGCCGCCAAAGGCTAACTGGCTTCCAAATGGGCTGTAAGCAAGAGCTTTGACTGCTCCTGAAAAGGGCTGATCCAACACAGTTTCGTCGGTCCCGGCATCAATTACTGAACTCATTGAAACTTTTGGAGAAGGAAGAAAGATAGTGCACCATGGGCACTATCCCGCGAAGTGTAACCGAAGCCCAGTTCGAATTGCATATTCGTCCGTATCTCAGTCAGGCCAAACGAGGGTACGTGAGCAGGATACCGCTGTACCGCATCTTCAACTACATCCTGTACCAGCTGCAC
>JAEURB010000165.1 GCA_016788435.1 Anaerolineae bacterium
AAGGCTGAAACCCCGCCTGCCGGGCAAAGTTGCACCGCGTCGCGCCCCTACAACCCCTCACCCCCCGGCCCCTCTCCAATTGGGCGACGGGTGTTCGCGGCGCTGGCTTTTCTCCCCCTCTCCTGTGTTCGGAGAGGGGGCCGAGGGGTGAGGTTGGACATGAGGTTGAGGCGGGATGCGTTACAATGGCGCGGGTTCGCCGGGGCAGAGGCATGGAGCATGGTCAGCGAAGGGCCACGGAGTAGCGATGTACAGGTAGAAGTAGATGACCGCGCACGCCTGATCGGGGCGCTGCTGGCGGCCACGCGCTACCCGGAACTGGCCCAGGCCCGCAAGAAGCACGGCGTTCACGCCCACGCTCGCGCCACTCGCAAACGCCTCGCGCCCCTCAACACGCACCCGGCGGTACAGGCGGCCGATGCGCTGCTGGCGCAGGGCATGTCGGCCGAATCGCTGTTCGCGCTGGCCTTCACGCTCAACCCGGCCACCCTGCGCCCGGCCGTACCGCTGGCTGGCTTGCCGCCCGCACTGGCGAACGGGCTGCCAGATTTCGCCCGGCAGGCCGATTTGGCGGCGTGGTGGCAGGAAGAGGCCGAGCCGTGGGAACGCGCCGTCTCCGAATCAAAGCGCGCACTGGCCGGCGCGCAGATCGGGCCGTTCCTTTCCGGTTTCTTCGGCCCAACCGCCGCCCGCCTGATCGTTGTGCCCAATATCGGCTATCCCGAGGATGCGGAAGTCGCGCTGGCCGCTGAAGGCGCATTGATCGCCATCATCCCGCCGCGCCTCGCCTGGGGGGACAGCCCGCCGTGGCCGTTCGACGAAGACCCGGCCTACGTGCTGCGGGCTGCCCTTGTCGGTTACAGCCGCCTGCGCTTGACCGACGCGCTGCTCGCCAACGCCGATCTCATCGCCGAGGTGATGGCCGAACCGCTGCCCGTCAGCGACACCTTCCGCGCTCTCTATCCGGCCTGGACCGATCAGTTCGCGCAGGTCTTCAGCGGGGCGTTGGCCGCCATCTATCTGGATGAGCAAGTCAGCCCGCAGGAAGCCAGCGCCTACCTGCTGATGGAGAAGCGCCTGCACGGGCTGGATATCCTGCCTGCCGCCGTGAACGTCCTGCGCGGCTTTCGCGGCCAGAAAGGCGCGGGAAGCCCGCTGGCGCTGGAGCGTTTTCTGCCTCGCTTCCCGGTGCTGCTGCGCCAGGCGGCTGGTTGAGCCTTGCCTTTAGCCGCGCCAGATGATTTCGCCGTCGTTCCACTCCGGCTCGGCGGCCAGAAATTGCATCATCTTGAGGAACTCGGCGTTCTGTTCGGGGCTGGCGGCGTTGTCGTGATAGGACTCGCGATCCTCGAAAATCACGACCACCGTCAGCAGGTTCGGGTCGGCGTCGCTTTGGTAGACCAGTGTTTCGACGTGCCCCGGCACAGACCGGGCAGCGCCGATTGTGCTGGCCGCCCACGCCATGAACCCCTCTTGCATCCCCGGCTTCACCCGCATCTTCGCTATCGTGCCGTACATGGTTCGTCCTCCCGGCTTCATTACGTAATCAGACTATAGTTGAAATTATAACTTCCGCAACGCGAGCCGGATTCTGGCTGTGCTAAAATGTCCGTCTTCTGTTCGTCTGCCGGGGAAAGCGCATGTCGTCCAACGCACGGCGCTGGCTGTTCCTGTTCATCATCGCCGGTCTCGTTGTCCTGGTGGATCAGGCCGCCAAGTCGCTGATCATCGCCAACCTGTATCTGGGCGAAAGTGTGGCCCCGGTTCCGGCGCTGGCTACGGTCTTCCGGCTCACCTACAGCCGGAACACCGGCGCGGCCTTCGGCTTTCTGCCCCAGGCGGGTGATCTCTTCCTCGTCATGGCCGTCCTCATCTGCGCCGCCCTCGTCATCTTCTACCCGCGCATTGGCGGCGGGGCATGGCTGACGCGGGCCGGCGTGGCGTTGGTCGCTGGCGGCGCGATTGGCAACGCGCTGGATCGGCTGATGCACGGCGCGGTCACCGATTTCGTCCACCTGACGATTCCGGGGCTGGTGTCGAATGTCTCCAACTTCGCCGACCACGCCATCGTGCTCGGCGTCATCCTGATCCTGATTGACAACTGGTTTCTGCAGGGCCGCGAGACGGCCGCACCCGATGACGGGGCAGCGGCAGGCGGCCAGGAAACAGACCAGCACTAAACGCGAGAAGAAAACGCGAAGAACACCAGTCGCAGCGTGTTAGCCCTCCCAGCGCGCGCGGTAGCCTTCGCCCGCGAAGAGCGCCCGCGTACGCCGGGCCTCGTCCAGCGCAGCGGCATCCAGCAAGCCAAACGCCTCACGCGCGGCCGCCACCATGCGCAGCGACCCCGCCACAACGGTCAACCCTGCCTCTGCTGCCATGCCAGCCACCAGCGCCCGTTCAAACGACGTCTCGACTGTGATGTGTGCGTGCTGCGGTGCGTAAACTTCGGCTAGCTGTTCAGCGGGAAAGGCGCGGCCGGCCGGCGCGGTCGTGCAGATGAGGCGCACACCGGGAGCGTCCAGTTCACGCAGGTAAGCGGTGGCATCTTTATCGGCCAGCATCCCTACGACCACACAGACCCCGCCCGCCAGTTCGGGCGCGATGGTTTCGGCCAGCCGCCGCGCCGCCAGCGCGGTATGCCCGCCGTCAATCAGCACGCGGCGGCCGTTGATTTCGGCCCGTTCCAACCGCCCCGGCAGCGCGATCTCCTCCGGGATGGACGCGCCGGGCGGGGCTATCCCGCGCTCGCGCAGCACCGTAAGACCTGCCGCCGCAATATCATCCGCGAACACGAGCGCCGCGCCCTTCTGCGCCGCTTCCGCTTCGATGACGGCGCGCACCAGCGGTTCAGTGGGCGGCAGCGCGACCGCCACCCCGCCCGGCGCGATCACCCCGGCCTTGTGCCAGGCGATGTGTTCCAGCGTTCCGCCCAGCATGGCGGCATGTTCACGCTCAAGCGGGCCGATTAGTGCCAGCACGTTCGGCGCGGCGTTGACCGCATCAAAACGGCCGCCCAACCCGATTTCGCAGACGGCGAACTCCACCCGCTGTCCGGCAAACCAGAGGAAGGCCAGCGCGGTCGCCCGCTCGAAGGTGCTCGGCGTCAGCCCGGCCGCGCGGGCCGCTTCGTCCACTGCGCCGGCGTGGGCTGTGAAAGCGGTTGGGGTAATCCAGCCCTCATCCCCCTTCCCCTGCTCCCAGGTGGAGACGGGGCGAATCCCGGTTGTTGGAAGCCGCGAAAAATCGGTGAACCATGCGCCGCCCTTTCCCCCTCTCCCTGAGGGAGAGGGGTCAGGGGTGAGGGCTGAGGGAGGGG
>JAEURB010000207.1 GCA_016788435.1 Anaerolineae bacterium
CGTGGTCATGCGCGATGTCCCCAACGTCACGCGCTCGGTTACGTCGAGCGGACCAGTGCAGGATGTCATCCTGCGCGAGGCCGCCGGGCACAAGGCGGTCGTGCTCGGCGCGAGTCTGCGCTACAACGGCGATGAGGAACATGGCAGCTTGCCCACCATCATCGAGCGCCTCCATCGCGATCTGCCACTGCCGATGGTCGTGGTGCGCGCCCGGCAGCCCGAGGAACTCGAGTTTCATCCGCCGCAGCGGCCGGCTGAGGAGCCGGTTTCGACGCGGGTGGATCGCTGGTTCGCACAGAATACCTTCCACAGCAGCGAGTTTGCCGATCTGCGCACGCTGGTGGAGTTGAAGGAGAAACAGGGCCTCACGGTCAGCCTGGGCCTCCCTGCGCTGAATGAGGAGAAAACGGTTGGCCACGTCATCGGCACGCTCAAGCGGGCGCTCATGGAGGAGACTCCACTGCTCGACGAAATCGTGCTGATTGACAGCAATTCGACCGACCGCACCGTAGAGATCGCCGAGTCAATGGGCGTTCCCGTCTATCGCCATCCAGAGATTCTGCCTGAAGCGGGTACGATAACTGGTAAGGGCGAGGCGCTCTGGAAGAGCTTGCATGTCCTCAAAGGTGACCTGATTGCCTGGGTAGACACCGACATCACCAACATCCATCCGCGCTTCGTTTACGGCATTCTCGGCCCGCTGCTCAAGCACCCTCATCTGCAATACATCAAGGGCTTCTACCAGCGCCCGATAACTGTAGACGGCCGCATTCAGGCTTATGGCGGCGGCCGCGTGACCGAACTGGTGGCCCGCCCGCTGCTCAACCTGTTCTATCCCGAGTTATCCGGCGTGATACAACCGCTGTCAGGCGAATACGCTGGCCGCCGGTCAGCGCTCGAACGCACGCCATTCTTCACCGGCTACGGCGTGGAAACCGGCCTGCTGCTTGACCTGCTCGAACAGTTCGGGCTGGATGCCATCGCCCAGTCCGACCTCGAAGTGCGTGTGCATCACAATCAACCGTTGGAGGGCCTCAGCCGGATGTCGTTCGCCATCCTGCAGGTCTTCATTGACCGCATCGAGAAACGCTACGGTACGCAGCTCCTGGAACAGGCCAACCGCAGCCTGAAGCTGATTGTGCAGGAACCCGAGCGCTTCGGGCTGGAGGTGCAGGCCATCAGCGACCACGAGCGCCCGCCGATTGTACGTTATCCGGCTTACCGCAATGCCCATGTGGAAAGGCTCTCGGTGACTTGAGCGAACAGGCCCCCACGCTGGCCCACGCCGGCCGGCCACTGGTGACGATTGTCACCCCAACCTTCAATCAGGCGGATTTTCTGGAACGCACGCTGCAGAGCGTGCTCTCTCAGGACTATCACCGGCTGCAATACATCGTGGTGGATGGTGCCTCCACCGATGGAACGTCGGCCATTCTGGCGCGCTACAGTGACCGGGTTCGCGTGATCAGCGAGCCGGATCGCGGGCAGGCGGACGCCATCAACAAGGGTTTCCGGCTGGCGCAGGGCGAAATCCTCGGCTGGCTTAATTCGGACGATCTCCTCCTGCCCGGCGCGATTTCGGCGGTCGTGCGCTTCTTCACAGCCTTCCCAAACGGTCAGTTCGCCTATGGCGATGCGCTGGCGATAGACCGGCGAAACCGCATCTACGGCCTGCGCGCGCATGTGCGCCAGACTGACCACGCCGATTTGGTGAACAATGGTGACTTCATCGTTCAGCCAGCCGCTTTCTGGCGGGCGTCCCTGTGGCGCGAGACGGGTGAGTTGAATACCGACTTGCGCTACACGATGGACTATGACTACTGGCTGCGTGCCTCGCTGCGTACGAGCCTGCGCTACATTCCGGTTTGTTTGGTTGCCGAACGGCTGCACGACGCCGCCAAAACGGCGAAAGGCTCACGGGAGCGCGTGGTGGAGATTGAGCAGCTGGCGCGCCGCTACGGTGGCGAAGGCCTGCCCTCCAGCTTCCGTGCGCAGGCGGCCGCCCAACTAACTGTGCAGGGCTTGCGCCGCCTG
>JAEURB010000213.1 GCA_016788435.1 Anaerolineae bacterium
CGCCGTTCATTGACAAGGACTCGCAGGAGCACTTCGAAATCCGAACGCACAAGCGCCTGATTGACGTGCTCGACCCGGACAGCAAGACGATTGACACCCTGATGCGCCTGAATTTGCCCGCAGGCGTGGACATCGAAATCAAGATCTAGCAGGGCGTATGCGGGCAAAATGCCGCCCGCCAATGCGCGAACCCGAGTTGAGAAGGTTCGTCCTTCTCGGAGGCAAATGGAATGAAAGGCATCATCGGTAAAAAGGTTGGCATGACCCAGGTCTTTGACGACAAGGGGAACGCAGTTCCCGTCACCGTCATTCAGGCCGGGCCGTGCTACGTGACCCAGGTGCGGACCGCGGAGAAGGACGGCTATACCGCCATCCAGCTCGGCTTCGGCGAGGCCAAGCCGGCGCGTTTGACCAAGGGACAACTGGGTCACCTGCAGCGGAACAATCTGCCTGCGTTGCGCCATCTGCGTGAGTTCCGCGTGCTGGGCGGCGCAGATGTGACGGAAGGCGCGCAAATCAAGGCGGACGTGTTCGCCCGTGGCGAGCGCGTGGATGTGATCGGTACCAGCAAGGGGCGTGGTTTCGCCGGCACGATTAAGCGCCACAATTTCAGCCGCCAGAACAAGACCCACGGTCAGAGCGACCGTGAGCGCGCGCCAGGCTCAGTGGGAGGTACCACTAACCCCGGCCGTACGTTCAAGGGTCAGCGTATGGCGGGCCGGATGGGCAACGACCGCGTAACCGCCGAGAATCTTGAGGTGGTCGTGGTGGATGCAGAGCGCAACCTGCTCGCGGTAAGAGGCTCTGTGCCTGGCGCGAACGGCGGCATCGTCATTGTCAAGCCTGCGCGGGTTCGCCGCTAGTCGCTGAGCGAGGAGGAAAACGCCATGCAGGTTCCAGTTCTGGACATCAACGGCAAACAGATCAAGACGATTGATCTGCCCGCCGATATCTTCGAAGTTGAGGTCAATCTCGGCCTGATGCACCAGGCGTATGTGCGCCAGATGGCCAACCGCCGCCTGGGCACACACAAGGTGCAGCGCCGCGCCGAGGTTAGCCGTACGACGGCCAAGATGTACAAGCAGAAGGGCACCGGCCGCGCCCGCCACGGTTCGCGTTCGGCCACCCAGTTCGTTGGTGGCGGGCGCCCGATGGGCCCGCAGCCGCGGGATTACACGAAGGAAATGCCGAAGAAGATGCGCCGTGGCGCCATTCGCTGCGCGCTCAGCGCGCTGGCCCGCGATAACCAACTGGTCTTCGTCGACTCGATGGCCATCGCGGACTCGAAGACGAAGGAAGCCAACCGCATCCTCAAGACGCTGGCCGGCGATCAGAGCAAGCTGGTGCTGGTGACCGGTAGTGAAGAGGACGTGAAGCGCAGCGTCAACAATCTGGACGACGCCCGCACGCTGAACGTTCGTTACCTGAATATTCGCGATCTGCTGCAGTTCGACCGGGTGATCGTTCCGCTCGCCGCGCTCGACGTCATCAAGCAGATCTGGGGCCAGGAGCAGAAGTCATGACCCAGCTCCATCTGTACGACGTGATCGTCCGTCCGATTGTGACGGAAGAGTCGCAAATCATGGCCGAGCGCGGGCAGTACGTGTTCGAGGTCACCCTCGACGCCAACAAGCGCCAGATCAAGGAAGCGATCCAGGCCATCTTCGACAAGAAGGTGCTCAAGATTAACACCATGATCATGCCGGCCAAGCGCGGGATGCGCGGGCGCAACGAATACTGGCGCTCGAAGCAGTGGAAGAAGGCAATCGTCACGCTCGTTGCGGGCGAGACGATTGACCTGTTTAACGTGTAACGGGGCGGGTGAACAATGCCAATCAAGGCTTATAAGCCCACCTCCGCGGGTCGCCGCGGGATGACGGGCTTCACATTCGACGAGATTACGAAATCCAGGCCGGAACGCTCCCTGACGGAAGCTCTGCGCAAGCAGGGCGGCCGCAACAATGTGGGCCGCGTGACGGTTCGCCATCGCGGCGGCGGCCACAAGCGCCGTTACCGCCTGATTGACTTCAAGCGCGACAAGTTCGACTGCGCCGCGCAGGTGACGGCCATCGAGTATGACCCGAACCGTTCGGCCCGTATTGCGCTGCTGCAGTACGAAGACGGCGAGAAGCGTTACATCCTCGCGCCGCTCGGCCTGAAGGTCGGCGACCGCGTGGCTAATGGTGACCTGGCCGAACTGCGCCCCGGTAACGCGCTCTTCATCCGCGATATTCCGGTCGGCACGCAGATTCACAACATCGAACTGCAGCCGGGTTCGGGCGGCCAGTTGGCCCGCGCCGCTGGTGTGTCGGCCCAGTTGCTCGCCAAGGAAGGCGTGTACTGCCAGGTGCGTTTGCCCAGCGGTGAAGTGCGCCTGATCCACGAGCGCTGCATGGCGACGCTGGGGCAGGTGGGCAATACCGAGCACGGCAATATCAAGCTCGGCAAGGCTGGCCGCAAGCGCTGGTTGGGCTGGCGTCCTGAGGTTCGTGGTATCGCCATGGACCCGGGTGGTCACCCGCATGGTGGTGGTGAAGGCCGTTCGGGTATCGGTATGCCAGGCCCGAAGACGCCGTGGGGCAAGCCCGCATTGGGCAAGCGCACCCGCAGCAACCGCCGCACCGATCGTTTCATCGTTCGCCGCCGCGGGAAGGGCCGCGCCTAGTCAAGGCGGCAGGGGTGGCTTTGGCCGCCCGGCAGCCAGCGCGTCATCAGTGAGGGATATCGAGTATGTCACGTTCACTCAAGAAAGGGCCCTTCATCAGCCCCAAGCTGCTCAAGAAAGTTGAGAAGCTGAACGCTGAGAACAAGAAGGTGGTCATTCGTACCTGGAGCCGCGCCAGCACCATTTTCCCGCAGATGGTTGGCCACACGATTGCCGTTCACGACGGCCGCCGTCATGTGCCGATTTACGTCACCGAGAACATGGTTGGCCATAAGCTGGGCGAATTTGCGCCCACGCGCACCTATCGCGGCCACATGGTCGAGAAGAAGAAGAAGTAGGAGTAGCGACCATGGAAGTGCGCGCATCACTCAGCTACGAGTCGATTAGCCCTCAGAAGCTGCGCCTGGTGATTGACCAGGTGCGCGGAATGGGCGTCACTCAAGCTCTGACCGTCCTCCAGTTCGTGCCGAAGAAGGGCGCGGGCATCGTGTCTAAAACTCTCGAGTCGGCGATTGCCAACGCGGAGAACAATTTCGAACTGGATCGGGAAGATCTGTACATCAAGGCCATCACGGCCGATGGTGGCCCGACCCAGAAGCGCTTTAAGGCCGGCGCCCGTGGGCGCTACAAGCCACGGATCAAGCGCACGTCGCACTTGACCATCATCTTGTCCGATGACGCGACGCAGCGGGGGAGCAACTAATTATGGGGCGCAAAGTACATCCAGTCGGATTCCGGCTCAAGATCAACCGTGACTGGGACGCGCGCTGGTTCGCCACCGGCGAGGAATACGTCCGCCAGTTGCAGGAAGACTTCGCCATCCGCCGCTACATCCGCAAGGAAGGCGAAAAGGCGAGCGTGTCGCGCATCGAAATCGAGCGCTTCCCCAGCTTGCTGCAGGTCACGATCCACACCGCCCGTCCCGGCATCCTCATCGGCCGCAAGGGTGACGCAGTCAAGAAGCTGCGCCAGGGCCTTGAGGAGATGATCGGCGCGACCAAGGAAAACGGCGCGAAGGTCAAGATCGAAGTCAGCGAGATTGATAAGCCAGACACCGACGCGCAGTTGATCGGCGAGAATATCAAGGATCAGCTTCAGCGCCGCATTGGCCACAGCCGCGCGATGAAGCGCGCCGTGAGCCAGGCGATGCGCCAGGGCGCGCTGGGCGTCAAGATCGAGGTCAGCGGCCGCCTGGCTGGCGCCGACATGGCCCGCCGCGAAACCGTGAGCGATGGCCGTGTTCCGCGCAGCACGCTGCGCTCGAACATTGACTTCGCCCGCTCGGAAGCGCTGACGACGTTTGGCCGCATCGGCATCAAGGTCTGGGTTTATAAGGGCGACGTGTACAGCGTCGAGCCGCCCAAGCCTGCGAGCGAGCCGAACAAGGAAGTTTACGTCAGCCCGTAAGGCGCAGCGCCTGCGGTCGAGGAGTATGCAATCATGTTGATGCCGAAGCGTGTGAAGTACCGCAAGCAGATGCGCGGCCGCATGACGGGTAAGGCCTATCGTGGCTCGACCGTCGCGTTCGGTGAGTTTGGCCTGCAGGCCCAGGAGCCGATTTGGCTCACCAGCCGGCAGATCGAGGCCGCCCGCCGAACAATGGTTCGCTATATCAAGCGTCGCGGCAAAGTCTGGATCCGGGTCTTCCCGGACAAGCCGTTCACCAAGCGCGCCGCCGAAACCCGCATGGGTAAAGGCAAGGGCCCGGTGGAGTATTGGGTGGCAGTCATTCGCCCCGGCCGCGTGCTGTTCGAAATGGGCGGCATTCCGGAAGAAGAGGCGATGGAGGCCCTTCGCCTGGCGGCCTTTAAGCTGCCAATTAAGACCAAGATCATCAAGCGTATCGACCCGATCTCCGGGCAGGAGCTTGGCTGATGGATGTGCGTGAACTGCGGAAGTTGAGTGATGACAAGCTCCGCGACCAGCTCGAAGACCTCAAGGAGTCGCTGTTCAACCTGCGCTTCCAGAAGGCGTTCGGTCAGCTTGAAGATCAGTATGCCATTCGCCGTACCCGCCGGGACGTGGCGCGCGTGCTGATGATCATCCGCGAACGCGAGCTTGCGGTGGAGAAGGAAGGCAGCAATGGCTAACAAGCGTCGTCGTTTGATCGGGACTGTGGTGAGCGACAAGATGGACAAGACCGTCGTGGTCGCCATCGAAGTGCGCAAGATGCACCCGATCTACAAGAAAGTCGTCAAGGAAACCAAGAAGCTCGTGGCGCATGACGAGTCGAACGCCGTGCCGGTGGGCGCAGTCGTGCGCGTGGTCGAGAGCCGCCCGATGAGCAAGACCAAGCGTTGGGTCGTCGAATCGGTGATCGAGGCGAAAGATTTCGCCACCCTCGAAACCCTGGCCGACGAAGCCATCGTGACGGGCGGCGGTGAAAGTGAGGCAGCAGAGTGATCCAGAACGAATCACGCCTGAAGGTGGCCGATAATACCGGCGCCCAGGAACTGCTGGTCATCCGAGTGCTCGGGGGTTCGTTCCGCCGTTACGGTGGCATCGGCGACATCATCGTCGCCACCGTGAAGTCGGCCACGCCCCAGGGCAGCGTCAAGAAGAGCGATGTGGTCAAGGCTGTCGTCGTTCGCGTGGCGAAGGAATACCGCCGCGATGATGGGTCGTACATTAAGTTCGACGACAACGCGGCCGTCATCCTCGCCGACGATCTCCAGAATCCCAAGGGAACGCGTGTGTTCGGGCCGGTAGCCCGCGAGCTGCGCGACAAGGGCTTCCTCAAGATCGTGTCGCTCGCGCCGGAAACACTGTAGCGAGCAGAGGGAGTTCAAGAACATGCAGCGGATTAAGAAGGGCGACAAGGTTGAAGTGATCGCGGGCAAAGACCTGGGCGAACGCGGCGAAGTGCTGGCCGTCTATCCCGGCGAAGACCGTGTGGTGGTGAAGGGCGTCAACGTCCTCAAGCGCCATCGCAAGGCCCAGCAGGCGGGTGACCGCCAGGTACCGGCCCAGATCGTTGAGTTCGACGGCAAGATTCATCTGTCGAACGTGCAGCTGGTTTGCCCGAAATGCGACAAGAAGACGCGCGTTGGTTTCAAGCTGCGTGAAAACGGGGGCAAGACCCGTTTCTGCAAGCACTGCAACGCCGAGATTGACAAGGGCTAACCGATATGGCCGAATACGGAATCAAGCAACGCTACAAAGAACAGGTCGTGCCGGCGCTCAAGCAGGAGTTCCAGTACGAGAATATCAACCAGGTGCCGCGCGTCGCCAAAATCGTCATCAATATGGGCGTCGGCGAAGCGGTGGACAACCCGAAGCTGCTCGACGGCGCGGTGAGCGACATGCGCCAGATCAGCGGCCAGCAGCCGGTGATCACCAAGGCGCGCAAGAGCATCGCCACCTTCAAGCTGCGCGAGGGCCGCGCCATCGGCGTCAAGGTGACGCTGCGCGGTGACCGCATGTGGGCGCTGCTCGACCGTCTGATCAATGTGGCCCTGCCGCGTATTCGTGACTTCCGCGGCGTGTCGCCAGACACCTTCGACGGCCGTGGTAACTATACGATCGGGCTGCGCGAGCAGCTTCCGTTCCCCGAAATCCAGTACGACAAAATCGACAAGGTTCGGGGCATGGAAATCACCATCGTCACGACCGCCAGGAACGATGAGGAAGGGCGCCGCCTGCTCAAGCTGATGGGCATGCCTTTCCGGGAGCGATAAGGACGAGAGATGGCCAAGAGAAGCGTTACTGCCCGCGAGGGCCGGCGGAAATACCAGGTGCGCGTGCATAATCGCTGCCAGTTCGTGGACCCGAACTCGGGAAAGATTTGCGGCCGTCCGAACGGCTATATTCGCCGCTTTGGTCTGTGCCGTATCCACTTCCGCGAGCTGGCTCTCAAGGGCCAGATCCCCGGCGTGGTGAAGTCGAGCTGGTAGAAAGAGGAACCTGACCCATCATGATGAGCGATCCTATTGCAGACATGCTGACGCGCGTGCGTAACGCGCTGATGGCTGGGAAAGCCACCGCCGAGGTTCCCGCGTCGAAGATCAAAATCGAGATTGCCCGCATTCTCAAGGAAGAGGGCTTTATCGAGGACTTCACGGTTGGGGACGAAAAACCGTACGCGCTGATCACGATCACCCTGAAGTACTATGGTGCGCGCCGCGAGCGCAAGCCGGTGATCACGAGCATTCAGCGCGTCAGCAAGCCGGGCCGCCGCGTTTATCGTGGCCGCACGGACCTGCCGCGTGTGTTGAGCGGCATCGGTATCGCGATTGTCACCACGCCCAAGGGCGTGATGACGGCACAGCAGGCCCGCCGCGAGCGTGTTGGCGGCGAAGTCCTGTGCTACGTGTGGTAGAGAAGGGGCACAGAACATGTCTCGTGTAGGCAAGAAGCCCATCCCCATGCCAGCCAAGGTGGCCGTTGAGATTGACGGCCAGGCCGTCACCGTGAAGGGGCCGAAGGGCGAACTGTCGCTGACCATGCTGCCGAACGTTTCGGCCAGCATGGAAGACGGCAATCTTGTCATCAGCCGCGCCTCGGAAAGCCGTACGGACCGTGCGGTCCACGGCCTCACGCGGGCGCTGGTCAATAACATGGTGACGGGAGTTTCAACAGGGTTCACGCGAACCCTGATCGTGGAAGGCGTTGGCTACTCCGGCGAAGTGCGAGGCAAAGACCTCGTGATGAAGCTTGGCTTCTCGCACGAAGTCGTGGTCACGCCGCCGGAGCACATCAGCTTTGAAGTGGAAGGCCGCAATCCCACCACGGTTCGCGTGAAGGGGATTGATAAGCAGGTCGTCGGCCAGGTGGCAGCTGATATCCGCAAGCTGCGCCCGCCGGAACCCTATCTGGGCAAGGGCGTACGCTATTCGGACGAAGTCATCCGCCGCAAGGCCGGTAAGACGGGCAAGTAGTGAGGATACCATGGCTAGCGCAAAAGAACTGATCAAGAAGCGCGAACAGCGCGAACGCCGTCATCGCCGCGTACGCGCCCGTGTCATGGGCACGGCCGAACGCCCGCGTTTGAACGTGTTTCGCAGTCTGTCCAATATTTACGCGCAGGTGATTGACGACAAGGCGGGGAATACCCTCGTCTCTGCCTCGACGGTAGACCGCGAGATCGCCAAGCAGGTGGAAGGCAAGTCAAAAATCGAATCGGCCAAGATCGTGGGCCAGGCCCTCGCCGAGCGCGCCAAAGCCGCCGGCATCAGCCAGGTCGTCTTTGATCGCGGCGGATACCGGTACCACGGGCGCATCGCCGCATTGGCCGAAGGCGCCCGCGCAGGCGGTCTTGAGTTCTAAGGTTGGGGTGAATACCAAATGACCAACGATCCGAAGAATCAGCGCGGCCCCCGTGGGCGCCGCGATAACCGCGATAACCGGGATGACCGCCGTGGCGGCGATAACCGTGAGGAACGGGAAGAGCTGCAGGAGCGCGTGATTGATATCACGCGTGTGGCCAAGGTCATCAAGGGTGGCCGCCGCTTCGCCTTCCGCACCGTCGTCGTCGTGGGTGACGGCAACGGCCGCGTCGGCATCGGCATCGGCAAGGCGCGTGGCGTGCCGGATAGCATCCGCAAGGGTACCGACCGCGCCCGCCGTCAGATGAAGTCCGTTTACCTGTCGGGCACAACTATCGCTCACCCGGTGATTGCTGAGTTCGGCGGCGCCAAGGTGCTGCTGCGCCCGGCCGCGCCTGGTACCGGCGTCATCGCCGGCGGCAGCGTGCGCGCTGTGCTGGAAGCCGCGGGCATCCGCGACATCCTCACCAAGAGCCAGGGCAGCGCCAATATGCTCAACGTGGCGATGGCGACCCTGACCGCGCTTGAGCAGCTGCGCAGCCCCGAACAAACCGCGGCCATGCGCGGCAAGCCGATCAATTCGGTGCGCCCGTTCTGGGAGCGCAAGAAGGAGGAGGCGAGCAATGGCTAACGCCTCGGAGAAGTCCGTCAAGGTGACGCTGGTGAAAAGCCCGATCGGCTATCGCCGCGACCAGGGGGACACCGTGAAGGCCCTCGGCCTTCGCAAGATGAACAGCACAGTGGTAGTCAAGGATACGCCCGCCATCCGGGGAATGATCAACAAGGTCATTCATCTCGTGAAGGTGGAGGAGGTTAGCGGGTCATGAAACTGCACGATCTGCATCCCGATCCCGGGTCCAAGAAAAAGAAAACGCGCGTTGGCCGTGGTATCGCCGCTGGTAAGGGTAAGACAGCCGGCCGTGGTACCAAGGGCGCGGGCGCGCGTGGCCGTCATGCGCGAAAGGGCGCCTACTTTGAAGGTGGTCAGCTGCCCATCACGCGGCGTCTGCCCTTCAAGCGCGGCTTCACCAACGTGTTCCGCATCGAATATCAGGAAGTGAAGCTGGCCGATCTCGCGGCGTTCGACGCCGGTTCGACGGTCACGCCGGCGCAGCTGAAGGAAGCCGGCCTGATCCGCGACGCCGAACAGCCCGTGGTAGTGCTCGGTGGCGCCGACATCAAGGCGAAGCTCACCGTTCAGGCGCACCGCTTCACGAAAAGCGCAGCGGAGAAGATCGCCGCAGCGGGCGGTACGGCTGAAGTTCTGCCGCTGAAGTTCACAGGCGCGCGCGCCACGGTGCGCCGCCTGCCGAAGTGGAAGATCGCCGAACTGGACGCCAAGGGCCAGTAAGGCGGCAGGAGCGAGGGGCGCCTGTTTGTGCAGCGCCCCTCGTTCTGCAATTCTTCGCCACGACTAGTCAAGGACCTCGTCATGATCCAGGCGATTACCAATTCTTTCCGCCTGCCGGACATTCGCAACAAACTGATCTTCACCGGTCTGATCCTGATCGTCTATCAGTTTGCCGCGCATGTGCCAGTGGTAGGTGTAGACCGCGGCGCGCTCGATGCGCTCTTTCAGGGCCAGTCGGGCGGCCTCCTCGGTGTGCTGAACCTGCTGTCGGGCGGCGCGCTGCAGAACTTCAGCGTCATCGCCAACGGCGTTTACCCCTACATCACGGCCTCCATCATCCTGCAGGTGCTCATCCCGGTCATTCCGCGCCTCGAAGCGCTGAGCAAGGAACCGGGTGGCCGCGAGAAAATCGAGATGTATACGTACTATCTCGCTATCCCGATGGCCGTCCTGCAGTCGGTCAGCCAGATCCAGATCTTCAATTCGATGGGTGGCGGCCAGTCCATCATCCCGGGCTTCGGCTCGGATTTCCTGCTGTCAGCCACGGTCATCATCCAGATGACGGCAGGCTCGATGTTCGCCATCTGGCTCGGTAGCCTCATCACCGAGCAGGGCATCGGCAACGGTCTGTCCATCATCATCTTCGCCGGTATCGCCGCGCGCGCTCCGCAGAGCATCGCCACGATGCTTGGTACCTCCACGCAGCCGCTGTTCAACCTGATCGTCTTCATCCTGATTACGGTCGTCACCATCGTGGTGGTGGTCATCATTCAGGAAGGTGTTCGAAGGATACCCGTCCAATACGGTAAACGGGTGCGCGGGCGAAAACAGTACGGGGGGGCCAGTACGCACATTCCGCTGAAGGTCAACCCAACTGGCATGATCCCGCTGATCTTCGCCCAATCCATCATTACCTTCCCGGCGCTGATCGTGAACTTGTTCCCTGACGGGAATATGAAGACGCTCATCAACGACACGTTCGGGTCGCAGCAGGGCTTTGTCTACTGGAGTACCTACTTCGCGCTGGTCGTCGGCTTCACGTTCATCTACTCCGACATCATGGTCGGTAACCAGAACCTGGCCGAGAACCTGCAGCGCAACGGCGGTTTCATCCCCGGTATCCGGCCCGGCCGCAAGACGCAGGAATACATCCTGAAGGTCACGCGCCGCGTCACGCTGGTCGGCGCACTGTTCCTCGGCATCATCGCCATCGTTCCGGGCGTGGTCGAGTTCATCTACCGCCTGCTTTTCCCGAACGAAGTGATCGCCGGTTCGGCCAACAATCCGGCGCTGGTGCTCACCGGTTCGGCGCTGATCATCGTGGTCGGCGTGGTGGTGGATACGCTCCGCCAGCTCGAAGCACAGCTCGTGATGCGCAACTACGACCGTTTCATCCGCTAGCATGTCTCAGTTTCGAGGGGGCGAGTCTGAACTCGCCCCTTTTTATTTTCTTTAGCAAACGTGACACAATCTGGACTGGAAAGAAGTTGAAAGTTCAATAGGGAACGGCAGGGTTACTGGTGGCGATGTGCTGATGCAGGTTGAGCAATGCGTCTGGGTGAGGTGCCGGTAAAGCTTAAACATCAGCTCAAGTAACAGGCAATCGGTCTTGTGATCTGATATTGCGAACATTCAATTGCGTTTGACTCTTAATCTTCAACTCTTAACTCATCTCTCCGGAGCAGACAAAATGGCGCTTTTCGTCATTCTGATGGGCGTGCAGGGATCGGGCAAAGGCGAACAGGCTCGATTTATGCAGGAGGCTTACGGCATTCCCCAGGTTTCGACCGGCGATCTGTTCCGCGCCATGAAAACGCGTGAGGATGAGTTCGCGCGCGGCGTGCAGCAGACGATGGCCGAGGGCAAGCTGATTGACGATGCCACCACCAACGAAATCGTCCGCCAACGCTTGTCCGAAGCCGATGCCCAGGCGGGCGCGATCTTCGACGGTTACCCGCGCACGCCGGATCAAGCCGCCTGGCTCGACCAATATTTGGCCAGCAAAGGCGAGAAAATCGCCGCTGTCCTCCTGCTCGATATTGACCTGTTCACCGCCTTCAAGCGCGCCTTCGGCCGCGTGAGCTCAAAGGCAGGCGTCAGCTATAACCTGTACTCGAAGAACAGCGGCGTGTCGTTCGAGTGGGTCGAGCACCCCGGCAGCAACCACCCCCCGCGCCTGAAGGCCGTCGTCACTGCGACCGGCGAGGAACTTAATCGCCGTCCAGACGACGCGCACGCCCATGCCATCATCAAGCGGATTGACACGTTCATCGAAACGACGGCTCCGCTCATCGCCTACTATGAGAGCAAGGGGCTGGTGAAGCGCGTTCCGGCCGACCAGCCGATTGCCGGAGTAAGCGACGCCATCCGCGCCATCCTCGACGCGGCGGCGCAGGCGCGATGATGGGAACGGCGCAGCCCGCTGAAGCAGTCATCCTCAAAACGCAGGCAGAGTTGGCCATCATGCGCGAGGCTGGCCGTATCGTGGCGCGCGCCCATCAGGCGATGCGCGACGCGGTGCGCCCCGGCATCAGCACCGCCGAACTCGACTGTATTGCCGAAACAGTGCTGCGCGATCATGGCGCGACGCCGGTCTTCAAGGGCTATCCCAAGGTGAATGCGAAGCCCTTTCCCGCCAGCATTACGGCCTCCATCAACGAAGAATTGGTACATGGCATCCCCAGCGAAAAGCGCATCCTGCATGAGGGCGATCTGATCAGCCTCGACTGCGGCTGCAGCTATCAGGGCTTCGTGGGCGATTCGGCCTTTTCTATGGCGGTGGGGGAGGCCAGCCCGGCCGTCCAGCGGCTGCTGACGGTGGCCGAACAGGCGCTTGACGAGGCGATCCGCCGCGCGGTGATCGGCAATGAAACGGCCGGTCTGGCCGATGCCACGCAGCGTTTCGTCGAGCAGCACGGCTACAGCGTGGCCCGAGATTACACCGGGCATGGCGTGGGGCGCGAGATGCACGAGCCGCCGGAAGTGCCGAACTGGTGGCCGAAAAACGCCCGCAAGCGCGGCTGGACGAGCGTGCCGCTGCAGGCCGGGATGACGATTGCTATCGAACCGATGGTGATCGCAGGGCGCCCCGACCTGAAGGAACTGGCCGATGGCTGGACGGTGGTGAGCAAGGATCGGTCACTGTGCGCCCACTTCGAGCACACCGTTGCGGTGACGGAAGACGGGCCCGTAGTGCTGACGGTGCTGTAGGGGGTTGGTCGTAGTGTTCGGTGTAAAGAGGCTTGACCTCTACCTCGGGCTGGTGCTCAGCGGCCTGACGCTGGCTCAATTTGCCCTGTTCCTCCCCAATAATCACATCGTGAGTGATATCTGGGATTACTGGACGTTTCAGGAGACGGGCATCTCGTTGCTGTTTCAACCGACAACCAGGCCACTGACCCACAGCTTGTTTTGGGCCGCCTGGAGCATCTCTCCCCATTCGTGGGACTTGCTGAACTTGCTGCACGTCCTCGTGATGGCCCTCAAGGCTGTCGCGACGTACTGGTTCGTGGCACAGCTTCTGACTCGCCCTGCGGCGCTGCTGGCCGGTGCGCTTATTCTGGTCGTCCCGGCCTCGTTTGGCGTCTACTCCATGTGGACACTCAATGTCAATCTGTTCCTGACCTTACTAGTCATCGCACTTGCGAGTCTGGTCTGGATATCCCATTCCTTCCGGCTCACGGGTGCGGTATTGCTGGTCGTGGCGCTGGCCTACAGTCTCCTGTCCTACGAGATGGGGTGGCCGCTCGCGCTCCTTGGTCCCGCTGTTCTGCTGATTTCAGGGCCGGGCCGGTCCAAACGCCGGGCGCTCGCGCTGTGGTATGGAACACTGGCCGTCGTTGCCATCATCCTTGGCGTTATTCTGCTGATTGCCCGCAGCCACAGCGCCCCGTCGGATACAGGCGTTCACTTCATTCGCGCTTCCGGGCTATTCGATCTGTCGCTTGAAACGCTGCCCGCCTCGATTGCGGGCCTTCTCAACGCCTATCGGATTCATCTGATCGGGGTGTTCGAGGAAGCGACGGCCTATTTGGTTCGGTCTCTGCGGTCACCTCTGGTGCAGATGTCCATCGCATCTGGCGTGGTGGTCGGCGCGACGTTGCTGGCGCTGACCTGGCGCAGAGCACGACAATCCCCAGCGGCGAAATGGACACGCGCCGCCTTACTGGGTCTACTCTACATCGGCTTGGCCTACGCGCCGATTACCATCACACTGCTGCGCACTGACCGGTTTCACGAGTTCATCTATTCGTCCTTCGGGGCGGCGCTGTTCTTTGCGGCCGTACTTTGTGGCTTGCATGCCTGGTTGTCGCAGAAGTTTGGTGCTGTCCGGTTGTGGAGCATTGGGCTGGCTATCGTCTCGGCCCTACTGATGTCGTTGTTCACTTTTCGCAGTCTGGATCTGACGCTGGCGATAATTTCAAATGCCAGCGCGCAGAAACAGTTCCTCGAAAGCATCGTCCTCCAACTCCCTGATCCGCAGCCCGGAAGTGCTTTCGTGATCTTCGACACGGGTCGCCGTCTTTATCAGTTATTCGAACAGAGGCCGGATCGTATTGGATACGCACTGGGGACCGTCTACGAGGATCACGATTTTCCAGTATTCGTGTGTGAAGCCGATAACACATCGGATGGTTTCGCCTCGGTGTGCGAGGTACGCGAAGACGGGATTTACGTTTGGGGGCCACAGGAAGAATCGCCGCGCGCGTTCCCGCTGGACGAGGCGGCTGTTTTCAGTGCCGTCGTGACGGACGCTGGCTTGCGCGCAGTAGCTGACCAGATTGGTCTTGGGGTGGCGGGCGATGGCGATCTGCCGCGGCGGATTGGCATGTTACAGACGACACCTCTCCCGCAACGGCAGTGAGCCAGGGTCGAATTCGATGAGCGACACCGTGCCCATGCTTCGTGACCCAACCAGTGATTCTGGACGTCAGCGGGCACTTGTCTGGCTTACCGCCCTGGTGGCCATCTGCATCGTAGCCTTTGCGCTGTGGGCCCCGTTCGGGCTGCGGCGCGCGGCCTGGAGTGATGCCTGGTCTTACTACGGCTCACTGCTGAATGGCGACGTTCTGGCCCCGCTCCTCAACAGCCGGCCTCTGAACTGGCTGCCGTGGGTGGTCAGCTACGAACTGATTCCATCCTCGTTTTTCGGGATGAACCTGCTCATTGCGTGGTTCATCCTCATCAAGGGCGTACTGGTTTACGCGATTATCCGGCAGCTTGCGCCGCACGCATCGGGTCTTGCCCTGGCCACGGCACTGCTGGCGATGGTGTATCCGGCTGAGGTCGGCTACTTTAACGATGGGTATCTCAATCTCCATCAGGGATTTGATGCCTATTTGCTGGCTGTATTCTTCCTCCTTGCTTATTGGAAACGGCGATCAGGCTGGCTTTTTGCTGCGGCTGTGGCGGCACTCGCCTTCTCCGTGTTCACCTACGAGGCGGTACTCGCGCTGGCGGTAGCTACACCGCTGCTTCTGGTTTGGCTGGACAGGCGAATCTCCAGACGGGTGGTTTGGACGAGTCTTATCTGGTGGATGCCTGTACTCGTCTACATATTCTATATCGCCGCCCTCAAATTCAGCGGGATCGGGCTCAATCCTCGCGAGGCCGGCCTGTTGAACTCAGGCCTCAGTGTTCCCAATCTGCCGCTCGAAATCATCAATGCAAACATCTGGAACCTGATGCAGCATTATGTGGAGGGGTGGCGCGGGGCGCTGACACTCAGTCCATTCAATGGAACGTCGCCGCTGTTCCGAATTGCGGCTGTAACCGGCGCACTGGTTATTGCCGTCTTCTACCTGCATCTACGGGTGGCGCGTTCTGTGCCAGTTCGACAGCCCATTGGTGGCCGCCTCGCCGCTGGCTTGAACTGTTCGCCTTGAGCATTCTCTGGACGGGGTTGGGGTACGCCATATTCTCGCTGGCGTCGGTTCGCTATGATGGCTGGCGTTTAGGATTCTACACCGTTCTCGGTTCGAGCCTCACGGTCGCGCTGATCTTATATGGCATTACGTCCCATCGTCCTGTCAGCCGGTTGCTGGCAGCCTGCTGCGCTGTCCTCGCGCTTGCCCTGGCGGTGAGCGGCGTTCCAGTGGGTTGGATCGCGCTTTCTCTGGCCGCTGCGCTGGGATTTGCGCTTCCACGTACCTTGAGCTTCCCGGTTGTGGTCGGCATCCTGCTGGCGATTGCGCTGGTGCGGCAACTTGACCTGCACCGGTGGCTCACGGATGAAGCGCTTTCGATCCAGCGGCTTATGACTCAGGTCACATTGGCGGCCCCCGGCCTTCAGGCAAGCACGCCAGTGGTACTCGTTCTTGATTCAGACATCCGAGACGATGAACTTCCCTTCACTACGAGCCTGCATTTCAGCCTGGCCCTCGATCTGATCCGGAATGGCCTCGATTTCCAGGGGGTTGTCTGCCCGCTTGGGAGATCGAACTGGGGATGGGAAGTGGAAACGTGTTCATTTGATGAACACGGTTTGATGGTGAAGAGGGGTGAGACCATTCAGGTGCTACCGTATGAGTCTGTGGTTCTGGTCACGGCGGACACCGATGGAATCATGCGGCTCGTGGAGCAGATTCCTGTGCAGTGGGGCGCCCCGCCCGCGAACGCTTATAACCCGTCGCTGCTGCTGGATCCTGCCGCCCCACCACCTGCTCGTCTGGAGACCTTGTTTAACCCGCGTCCACTTGTAGATCGGTAGCCAGAAGCTGTCGGCTGCAGAGTAGCGAAATCAGCCTAGACAGGTAAACCCCTGTCTCCTATAATGCTCCTTCTGCAACCGCCGCAAGTGAATGAGAGTGGCATTATGCACGTTTCGGCATCAGTCAAGCCGCGCTGCCCCAAGTGCCGCGTGATCAAGCGTCATGGGCATGTGATGGTCATCTGCGCGAACCCGAAGCACAAGCAGCGCCAGGGATAGAGAGAGACGATTCATGGCACGTATTGAAGGCGTTGACCTTCCCCGCGACAAGCGCATTGAAGTGGCGCTGACCTATATTTATGGCATCGGCCGCCCCACCAGCCGCCGCATCCTCGAGACGACCGGAGTTAATCCGGACGTGCGCGTTAAGGATTTGACGGAAGCGGATCTCGCCAGGCTGCGCGAGATGGTCGGTTCGTTCACGCTGGAAGGCGACCTGCGCCGCGAAGTCCAGCTCAATATCAAGCGCCTGTCCGAGATCGGCAGCTATCGCGGCCTCCGTCATCGCCGCAATCTGCCGCTGCGCGGCCAGCGCACGCGCACCAATGCCCGCACCCGCAAGGGCCCGAAGAAGACGGTTCCAGGGCGCGGCCGTCGTCGCGGCGCAACCAAGAAGTAGGCTCGCCGCCTCATTTCGCTTGTTTGGGCGGCGCGCGGAGGCAGCTCCCGGCCGCTTGATCAACTCATTGTGGGGAAAGCGCGCCCGGCCCGGCAACGGGGCGGGCGCATCGTCCCGCAAGGAAACAGACTGGAGACAATGCTATGCCACGTACCCCCGCCAAGAGGGGCGCACGCCGCGCCACGACGCGCAAGATCGTCAAGAATATTCCCTACGGTCAGGCGCACATCTTCGCAACCTTCAATAACACGATTGTCTCATTGAGCGACCAGTCTGGTAACGTCGTGGCTTGGGCCAGCGCCGGTACCAGCGGGTTCAAGGGCAGCCGCAAGAGCACCCCCTACGCGGCTCGTATGGCGGCGCAGTCTGCCTCGGAAAACGCGCAGGAACACGGAATGCAGGAAGTGGACGTTTTCGTCAAGGGGCCTGGCCCCGGGCGTGAAGCGGCCATTCGCGCCATTCAGTCGAGCGGCCTCAAGGTCCGTTCAATTACCGACCAGACGCCGATCCCGCACAACGGTGTCCGTCCGCCCAAGCGCCGCCGCGTCTAGTGGCGCCAGATTCTGGAGTGGGTGAAGGTCTCGCAGTCGGATTGTGGAGAGGGCGAAAACTGGTATGACAAACATGGTGCTGCCGCACAAGGTGGAGAGTGACGCGACGACCCGCAATTACGGGCGCTTCGTCATCAGCCCGCTCGAGAGCGGTTACGGCATGACCCTCGGCACCGCCCTGCGCCGCGTGCTGCTGTCCTCGTTGGAGGGCGCGGCGATCACGTCCATGCGCGTGTCGGATGTGGCCCACGAGTTCTCGGCCATCCCCAACGTGCGCGAGGATATGACGCAGCTCATTTTGCAGGTCAAGCAGCTTCGTCTGAAGCTGTTCGAGGGCGATTCCGCCCGCCTGCGCCTGGAACACCGCGGCGAAGGTACCGTCACCGCCGCTGACATCAAGCCCGATGCCGAGGTCGAGATTATGAACACCGACCTCTACCTGTTCACCGCCGACTCGCCCGACACCTTCGTCGAGATGGAGTTCGAGGTGCAGCGCGGGCGCGGCTACAGCCCGGCCGAAGAGCGCGGCCGCCTGCCGATTGGCGAACTGCCGGTAGACGCCATCTTCAGCCCGATCCGCCGCGTCAATTTCGACGTCGAGCGGGCGCGGGTGGGCCAGCGCACCAACTACGACAAGCTGGTCATGGAAATCTGGACCGATGGCACCATCCGCCCCGAAGACGCGCTCAGCCAGGCCGCTCAACTCCTCATGAAGCATCTCACGCCCATCGCGGGTGTAGACTTCGAGGGCTTCCGCGCCGATCTGGAAGCGATGAGCGACGATCAGGACTCGGATCGGCAGTCGCAGTTGTACGAAAAGCCTATCGAGGAACTCGATTTGAGCGTGCGTGTGTTCAACTCGCTCAAGCGTACGGGTATCACCTCGATTGGTGACGTGCTGGACATGCTCGACCGTGGCCCCGATGCCATGCTGGCGATCCGCAACTTCGGCGAGAAGTCGCTCGAAGAGCTGGTGGCCAAGCTGCAAGAGAAGAATTATCTCCCGGCTGACGTGGAGATACCGACTGATTTGAGCGAGTGAGGAAGACCTGATGCGCCACCGCGTTAGTGGGAAGCAACTGAACCGGGACTACGATGCGCGCCGCCGCCTGCGGAT
>JAEURB010000246.1 GCA_016788435.1 Anaerolineae bacterium
AGGCTATCCGTCCCGATTTTGTTGTCAACGACCAGAACTCCGCGACGGTGACGGCCATCTGCCAGAAGCTGGACGGTCTGCCGCTGGCGATTGAACTGGCGGCGGCCCGCATGAAATTGTTCACGCCGCACGCGCTGCTCGGGCGGCTCTCCGGCCGTTTGAACTTCCTCACCGGCGGCGCGCGCGACCTGCCCGAACGCCAGCAAACGCTGCGCGCGGCGATTGCCTGGAGCTACGACCTGCTCACGCCGGACGAACAGCGGCTGTTCGCCCGCTTTTCGGTGTTCGAGGGTGGCGCGTCGCTGGAAGCGTTCGCCGAAATCTGCGGCTTCGGGCTGGCGCTCGACCCGTTCGACGGGCTGGAGTCGCTGGTGGGCAAGAGCCTGATTAAACAGGTGGCCGGGGCCGACGGTGAGCCGCGCTTCATGATGCTGGAAATGCTGCGCGAATTTGCGGCGGAGAAGCTGATAGAGAGTGGTGAGGAAGCGGCGGTGCGGGATGCACATGCCTGGTACTACCTGGCGCTGGGGACGACCCACGCCGAACAGGTGCGCCTTCCCGGCGAATTGGAGGCCTATATCGCCTTCAAGAACGAGTACCCCAACATCCGTTCGGCCTGGTTGGTCGCGTTTCAGCAGCCCGAGAACGAGCAGTTACTGGCGGCTGCCTGGGCCATCAAGCATGTCTTTGGCGTGTGGTGGTGGGATGTTGAGGGGCTGGCGATATACACGGCGGCCCTGAAGTCGCACCGCGGGACAGGTACGCTGACCGAAGCCAATTTGCTGATTGGATGGGCTTTCTTTAGCGGCGCCTACAAGCACCATACGGGGGATGAGGAGACTGCTGCTGCAAACGAAGCGGTAGCGATCTGCGAACGATTTGGCCGGCGCGATCACTTGCCTGATGCGCTGATCACGCTGTCTAGTGCGGCCTCGGATCGGGGCGAGATGGCGGAGGCCGAGCGCCTGGCGGAAGCCACGTGGCGGCTCGGCGAGGAATTCAACCTGCAGCCGTATGTGGACATCGGCCGGGCGAATGTCGCAGGCCTGCGCCTCATCCGAGGAGACGTTGCGGGCGCACGAGCACTCCTGGAACAAGCACTCGCCGAGGCGCGCCCGCACCAAATGCCCAACCTGATCGCGATGCTGATCCGCAATCTGCAGTTGGTAGACCTCAACACTGGTGATGTGACTCGCGCTCGCGCCTGGATACCTGAACTGATGAAAATTGCGGCCGAAACTCGTGAGCCTATCATTCAGCTTGATGTACACGTCACGCAGGCTACCTTCGCCTTTCTGGATGGCGACTGGGCAGAAGCCTATCATCACGGCCTGTTGGAACGCGCCATTAACGAGCAATTCGGGCAGGAAGCAATGATCGCATGGGCAGAAATGCGGCTGGCTTCTATCGCGGCGATGCAGGGAAACGGGCCGTTGGCGCGGCAGCACCTGTCGGCTGCGCTTGGGCAGACCCACACCTTTCCCGCTGATGCCATTCATGAACATCTTGGCATGGGAGCACCGTATGTCGCCTTCTGCGCGGGCCTGCCCGAACAGGCCGTCGAGTTTGCAGCCTTTGGGCTGTGGGACTTCAAAACAACTGCCTATCAGGAGCTACGCCTGAGCCAGATCCTCCCCCAACTCGAAGGCCAACTCGGGCCCGAAGCCTATGCCGCCGCCTGGGCGCGGGGTGCAACGATGGACATCGCCACTGCGCTGGCACTGGCGCGCGAACTGGCGGCGGGGGACACCTCATGACGGCGCGTCCATCCACATTCCCGTCGCTCACCCCGCGCGAGCGCGATATTCTGCGCCTGATCGGTGACGACTTGTCCAACGCCGAAATTGCCGAACGCCTCGTCGTCAGTCGTGAAACCGTCAAGTGGTACGTCAGAGAGGTCTACAGCAAGCTTGGCGTGCACTCACGCGACGAGGCGCTGGCGCTGCTCGACTCGCTGGAAGACGAAGTTGAGCCGGCCGGCTCGCTGGCCACCCACAACCTGCCCGCCCTCGTTACCTCGCTGGTCGGGCGCTCGAACGAAATTGCCGCCTTGGGCGCCCTGCTGCGCGACCCGGCTGTTCGCCTCATCACCCTGCTCGGCCCGCCCGGTATCGGCAAAACGCGGCTGAGCATCGAGACGGCGCATCGGCTGGTCAACGACTTCTACGAGTCCGTGTTCTTCGTCGCCCTCGCCCCGGTGAATGACCCTGCACAGGTTGGGGACGCCATCCTCAGCGCGCTTGATTTGGATGCCAGCGGCTCGACACCGGCCGCCGAACGGCTGCGGGTTTACCTGCGCAACAAACGCCTGCTGCTGGTGCTGGACAACTTCGAGCATCTGCTGCCCGCCGCGCCGCTGGTGGGGGAGTTGTTGTCCGAAGCGCCGGGCGTCAAGGTGCTGGCCACCAGCCGCGAACCGCTGCGCGTGTATGGCGAACGCGAGTTCACCGTCCCTCCGCTCGACCCGGCCAGCGAAGCCGTCGCGCTGTTCGAGGCGCGTGCGCAGGCTATCCGTCCCGATTTTGTTGTCAACGACCAGAACTCCGCGACGGTGACGGCCATCTGCCAGAAGCTGGACGGTCTGCCGCTGGCGATT
>JAEURB010000296.1 GCA_016788435.1 Anaerolineae bacterium
ACGCAACAGCGGGCTTCAGCCCGTTGCCGCCTCAAGCAAGGGGCTGAAGCCACCTTGTTGGGGCTACTTGCCTGACTTTGCAACAGCCCTGCTCACCGCTCTGTGTCCTCTGTGCCTCAGTGGGGGAGATCGTTTCCCCCCAAACGCGCCTGAGGTCAAATCGCCTCGTAGCTCAGCCCCCAGCGGCCGATGGCGTCGGCGACCAGTGACAGCGTGCCGGCGATCAGCACCGTGCCGTCTGTCCCGGCCAGCGGCAGCGCCATTTCGAGCGCGGCTTCCAGATTGAGCGCATAGCGTACGTCCGCGTTGTGGGCGCGGGCAGCAGCCTGCGCGGTTTCCGGCGGCGGAAAGTGCAGCGAGATATTGCGCGCCGTTTCGGTGACGATCACGGTTTGGCTAACCGGCCCCAGCGCGGCGAAAACGCCGGGATAGTCCTTGTCGTCCGGCACGCCGATGACCGAGATCACCGGTTGGCGCAGGCGGCCCTCAAGGCTGCGCACCAGCGAACGGGCCGAATCGGCGTGGATTGCGCCGTCCACATACACGGCAGGGTTACTTTGCAGCTTCTGCACGCGCCCCGGCCAAACCGATGCCGCCAGCCCGGCTTTCACGGCGGCCACGTACTCCGGCGAGCCGTGCGAAATGCCCGGCAGCCGCCCGTGCATGTTTCCCGCGCCCTGCACCGCCAGCGTCGCGTTCTCGATCTGGTAGAGGCCAAGCATCGGCAGATCCATCTCGCCGTAGCGGCCGAGCGTCATCCGGATGCCCGACGGCGTGGCCCCGGCATACTGCCCCATATCTGACGGCATAATCCACGCGAACTCGGAGTCCCGTGCATCGGCCTCGGCCTTGAGCACGTCGAGGACGGCCGTCGGCTGTGGCACACTGTAGGCGAAGCTGTGCGCCTTGATGATGCCGGCCTTGTGCCAGGCGATGCGCTCGATGGTCGGGCCAAGCTGGCGGGGGTGCTCCAGCATGATCGGTGTGAAGAGTGACAGCCGGTTCGGCACGACCGCGATATCATCGAACCGGCCGCCGCGCCCCACTTCCAGCACGGCCGCGTTCACGTTCTGCTCGTCGAACCAGCGCAGGGCGATAGCGAGGAATATCCCCTGCGGGCTGAAGTAGCGGTCTTCGCCCAGTTTCTCCTCGATGGCGTCAATCAGCGGCGCGAGTTCCGAGAGGACGCGCGTGAAATCGGCTTCGGGGATGGCGCGGCCGTTGACGCGAATCCGCTCGCGCCAGGTAACAAGCTGCGGGCTGCTGATCATGCCGGTCGTGTGGCCGAGATGTTCGAGGATCTTGGCCGTCATCAGCGTCGTCGAGCCTTTGCCCTTGCTGCCCGTCACCACCGCATATTCGCGGGGCGATGCCAGCAGTTGCGCGTCTTTAATCAGGCGCAGGGTAGGGCTGGTATCGCGCGTCAGCTCATCGGGGCCGCGCTGAACCTCGCGCAGCTTGCGCAGCGACCGGAAAATGTAGGTGACTGCGTCGGCTTCGGTGGTGAATCGGTATTCCGTCATCGGGCCGCCTGTCGGTCGTCGGTCAAGCGCGGAAGGGCTGGCACGGCGACGTGGGTAGAATAGCGATCAGGTCTTCGCCGTAGGAGCCGAATGATGCCGGTCTGGCCCGTCCTCGCTGCACTCATTGTAACAGTTCTCAGCGCCCAGCCCGCGCCGTCAGGAAGCTGCCCATCGGCCCCGGCCTCGCGCCTTCATCCCGGCATGGCCGCCGTGGTCGCACCCGGCCTGTGGGGGTTGAACCTGCGCGCACTGCCGGCCATCTCCACTGGCGTGCGGGCGCAGATCGGCGCAGGCCAGCGCATGACCGTCCTCGATGGGCCGGCCTGCAACGGCCGCTATCACTGGTATCGCGTGGAACTGCCGAATGGCGTCAGCGGGTGGCTGGCCGAAGGCACGTGGGAGACGTACTACCTCGTGCCGTCCACGCGGGACGGAGAGGCGCGTTCCATCGTAACTCCGCTTGAATGGTCGTGCCGCGAGCGTTTCGACCCCCGGCGCTGTCCGCTGCCCTGACGCTATGCACGACCCGCATTCTACTATGCATTACCCACACCACTTGCGGGGTGCCGTGAAATGCCCCTTGCTGCCCGCCCTGGCAGGGATAGGTTCCGCCAACAGCTTGCCTCTCACCCTTTCCCACTTCGCGTCCATCCGGTCTACCATGTTTTCGCCCGAAACGTGCGCGTTTGGTCTAGGATGATGGGTGTCAGCTTGCCCTCTCAGCATAAGTTGTTCGCTAATCTGTTCAGTTGTTCAGAACATTCTTCTCTCAGCGCATGTTCGCTATTTTGAATCTGTTCGGTTGTTCGTTGTTCCGGTGCATGTTCCCTTTCATGGGTGTCTCGCACCTTCGATACCGTCTCTTACTTTCTTCTCTCAAGTGTCTGTCTCTTATTTCGATTCTGTCTCTTTGTCTCGATCTGTCACAGGTTCGCTAATTACCCGGCGCTTGTCTCCCCCTCGCGCTTTTCGGAGAGGGGGCCGGGGGTGAGGTTTCTTTCGCGAGGGCGAGACGAAGTCCCGGGTGCGTGGCGAACACCGCCCAGTACTCAGACCGCGCCAAAACAACAGGCGGCCCCGTCGGGCCGCCTGCTTTCTCCGCTATTTGGTTGTTGCTCGCCTGGCGCTAGCTGTCCTTGCCGACCGCCCAGTCCTTCCAATCGGTGCGCACCATCAGGATCATGATGACGGTCGCGCCGAAGTAGGTGTACAGCGACGCCACGCTTTCGTGATTCTCGACCAGGTTCTGGCCGAAGGCGAGAATGGCGAAGGTGACCAGCGACACTGAGAGGGCCAGGATCAGCCACGATTTGCGGCGTTCCGGCAAGAACTCCAGGCGGATGATGCTGATGATGGCCAGGATGGCGACCAGGCCTTCGACGATGGCGATGATCCACCAAGCGACGTTGACGCCGGGGAAGGTGACGAGGAACGTGCCGCTGAAGGTTTGCTGCAGAAATTCCGGCGCACCCGCCCCGGACAACAGCCCCTGCAGCTTGCCGATGCTGGCCAGCCCCATCACGTTGAGAATCAGAAAGTAGATGGCGAAGTACTTCACGAAGTGCGCGATGCGCCCGGTCTTGCTCATAGTCATGGTAGTTCTCCTCCCTAGGGTGAACGATTGACTATAAATTACAACCATAATTATATGACCCGAAGATCATCTGTCAATAGGTCAGATCATGGAACTGCCATCTTCTCATTATGGTGTTGCAGGCTCGGTGCAATACGAGGACATGGATAGGGCAAGGGGCATTGGAGAGCGTGCCACAGGTTAGGTGGCAGGCGCTGATGAAGCGAACGGCGAGAGGCCGGTTATTCCCGCCTCTCGCCGTCTGGCTGGAACGAACAGACCACGACTAGCCGACCGCTAGCCGCCGAGCGGGGTGCGCCGCAGCCAGCCGCGCGTGACGGTTCGCGCCTCCTCAATCGAGATGAAGGCGTTCGGGTCGGCCAGTTCGGCGATGTCGTGCACGCGCGGCACCTCACGCCGCTGGGTGACCACGTGCAGCATAGCCACCTGCCCGGTGCGGCCCTGCGCGTCAATTTCGGTGACGCCGAACCCGGCATCGCGCAGCGCCTTCGCCACGCCCCCGGCCTCAATCACGCGGGTGATGATATGCACCACGACGTAGCTGACGATGAAACGGGCTTCAATCGCCATGCCCACCCAGCTGCCAGCGGCGAAACCAATGCAGTAGGCGAACAGATTGAGCAGGTCGCTCAAGTCCGCCGCGACCGCCGCAATGGTAATCGCAAATGTGAGCGCCTCGAAGAATCCCAGAACGGCAGTTAATCCGCGCTGCTGGCGCGCCATCACAATCAGGCGCACCGTTCCAACGCCGTTGTTGACCACGCGCAGCGCGAAGATCATCAGCGCCATAGCAAGCGCTTCGGGGGTGAGGTTGAGCTGCATTCGTTTTCGCTCCTTGGCCGCAACGACACTCACAAGCCTGGCAGTGTAGCGTAAACCGCTTCCATTTGTTCGGCCACGCGCTCCCATGTGAACCGGCTTTCAACCAGCGTTCGAGCTGCGGCTCCCATCCGCAGCCGCAGCTCGTGGTCATTGAGCAGCAGGCGCATGGCTGCCGTCAGCGGTTCGATTTGCGGCTCGACTTCCAGCCCGGCCCCGGCTGGTTCGACTTCCGGCAGGTTGCAGCCCGGCGACAGAATAACCGGCAGCCCGGCCGCCAGCGCTTCAAGCGCCGCCATCGAAAGGCCCTCGCCAGTGGCCGGCAGCGCGAACACGTCGGCGGCGGCCAGCGCGGCCAGCCGCTGGTCGGGGTCAAGGTAGCCGGTCAGCACGATGCGTGGGTCGCCCAACGCTTCCAGCGTGCGCTGCATTCCCTCATCCGGCCCAGCGATGACCAGCCGGGTATCCGGGATATTGGCCGCCAGAAACGCCTTGGCCAGCACGTCCACGCCTTTGCGGGCATGCAGGCGGCCGAGAAACAGGCAGACCGGGGCATCGCCTAATCCATACTGGCGGCGAAAGTCGGCGCGGGCCGGCGCGCTGGGAGCGACATCCGCCGGGTTGACGCCATTCGGCACGATATGCAATGGGGGCGGTGTGCGGCCGAGACGCGCCCACAACTGGCGCACATCGTCCGCTTCGGCATCCGTCAGCGCGGCGACAGCCGTGATGTGGTCGGCCACGCGCCCGCTGAGGAGTTGGTCCCAGCGCGACTTGAGGAAGCTGCGCCCGGTTTCGAGCGTCAGTGTGCCGTGCGGCGACAGCATCACCGGCACGCCCGCCCGCGCCGCTTCGGGCGTCACCTGTAGCGCTTCGACCGTTCGGAACTCGTGGAGATGGACGAGATCCATGCCTAGCAGCAGGGAACGTGCCATATCGGCCATGCCCGCCGGTGTCGAGAGGTTGGCACGGGCGCGCAGCTTCGGTGCGCGGTTGCGCAGGCGAATGACACGCACGCCGTCCCGCACTTCCTCGGCTGGCGCGTTCACCCGCCCGTCCCGGCTGCCTGCATCGGTTGTCAGCACGGTCAGCTTGTGGCCACGCGCGGCCAGCGAAACTGCCAGCCCTTCCACGGCGCGCACCACGCCGCCGAAGGGATAGGCTGGCGCATAGTAGGGGGTGACGTGCAGAAGATTCACGGTGGCAGCGTTCCGATAGTTGCGGGTTCGCGCACGATCTTCCACGAAATGCGCCCGCCCCGCAACACGCCGCCGTTAGATTTGCTCAGTCCTGAATGGGCTTGCGCCGAACGAAGAGCAGTGACGGGGCCGCCACGCCGATGCCGATGGAACTGAGCACGAGCGTTGTTTTGAGGAAGTTGAGCAGGGCGATAGACAGGTACGCTTGGGCGCCGTCGGCGGTCGCCTGGGTGCTGGCGCGCAGGAAATTGATCATCGCTGTGAAGGCCAGGATGCCCGGCACCAGCGGAATACAGGCTGCAATCGCGAAAATCGGCGCCGGCGCGCGCAGCCGCCGGGCAAGTACCAGGGCGAGAAAGCCGATCACCAGCGAAACGATCAGCGTGGCCCATTCAAGCGGCATGTGATTGACTCGCATGAGCAGGGCACGCGCGCCATAACCGAAGCCGCCGAGCAGCGCGCAGGCCAGCAGCAAGCGTCGCGGCACGCTGAACAGCACGGCGAAACCGGCGGAAACTACAGCCGCCAGCACGAAGTCCACGCCTATCTTCCCAAACTGGTCAAGTATCATCATCACAGCGTCACCGGAACTTGCAGCAGGCCAAGCGCCAGCGTGATGCCAATCGCAATCGCCAGCGTGATGATCGCGCCGATAAAGCCGCGCGTGAGGCCGGTGAGCATATGCCCCTTGATGATGTCTTCGGCCGCATTGATCAGGTGGACGCCGGGGACGAGCAGCAGCACGGCCGACGAAATCGCCACCTGGCCGCGCGGGCTGAGGTTCCACAGAGCGGCCGTCGAAGCGATGAACGCCGCCACCGTGGCGGCGGCTACCGTCGTCAAAAATACGTTATACGACCGGCGCTGCATGATCAGGCGCACCACTTGGGCCGCTGTCGCCGCCACGAAGGTGACGACGAATACAATTTCATCGCCGCCCACCATCCAGCTCAGGGCCGCGCAGGCCGCGCCGACCATCAACGCCACCAGCCAGTGATTGTAGGGCTGCAGGCGCGCGATTTGCTCCATGGCGGCCCGCACCTGCGCCCGGTCAAGCCTCTCAACTTCGATGCGGCGGCTGAGGTCGTTGACGGCATCCACGATATCCAGCCGCACCGCCAGGCTTGAGATGCGCCGCACCTTGGTTCGAAATTCGCCATCCACGCTGCTGGTGGTGATGATGAGCACATTCGGCGAAACGAGGATGTCCAGCCAGTTCGCGCCCAGCGCCGTGCCGATCCGATGCACCGTTTCCTCAACGCGCTCGCTTTCCGCGCCCGAGTGCATCAGCAGCGTGCCCGCCCACAGAGCCAGGTCAACCACATCGGCCAACTCCAGGCGGTCGAGGGTGGGCGGTGTTCCCGCTTCGAGTGTGTTTTCCATCGGGTTTCGCACGCTCGTTCAACCCATTCAGCCAATCAGTGACGCAAAGCGTTGCCGCTCTCACTATGCCAGTTTCTTAACGAAAAATGCAAGACTGATTATGCGGCCGATAGAGTAACGACAGTCAGGCATCAAGCATGACGGGCCGGCTCAGCGGCCGGCCCATCATCATGGTCGGGTTCAGCTTACTGGTGCTGGTCAGGCCGGCAGGAACTGCGGTTGCAGCACGTCCGCCAGTTCGGTCAGCGGAATGGAGATAGAAGGCGCGCCAGCGACGCCGGGGGCCACCTGGTACTCGTTGAAGTACAGGTTGAGCGAATCCGCCGTCAGCGCCCAGTTCTGGTAATTCTCCGGCACCGGGGCCGTACCCTCGGCCAGCATTTCCGGGACGGCCGCATCACCGAGTTGCTCCGTGAGCGCGGCAACGGCCAGCGGCTGAAGGATTGCGTATGGATCCACCCCCGCGACAAAGATATCGGGCAGCGTCAACAGGTTGCCGGGGCCTACCACCGCCGTGAGAGTGTGATAGTCGGTGTTGCCGTTCGCGCCACCCGTGAACATATAGCGGGTGAACACGACGCTCACAGTGGATACGCCGTCCAGCACGTCGTTCTCGATATTCAGAGTCCACGGGAAGGCGACGCTCGGCACGAAACCTTCGGCGAACAAGCCCACGAACTCGTCGAACGAGCCGTTGATGTACTCGTCAATGCCGGCGGCGAGCGCATCGGAGACATGCGCGGCGTCAATCGGATAATCCGACGAGATTTCGAGCGAACCGGCCTGGATGCACTGGCCGGCGTCATTTATGTTCCCACCCACTTCCATGCAATGATCTTCATGGGCGAAGGCCGGTAGCGCGGCGATCAGCAGCACGGCCGATAGTCCAAAAGCAGTGAACATGCGCTTCATATTGCTTACTCCATTGGAATGCGTTTCAGCGAATGATACCCGCATATCACTATAGCATACGCGCTATCCCGATGGTCCGGCGCAGGGCTGGCGTGGGCGCGGCGTGGGGGAAGAAGCGTCAATCCGATGGGGTCGCCTTCGCCAGCACAAACGGATAGACGGCTGAAACCCCCTGATCGCGCAGCAGCCAGCCGATCACCGTCATCGTCCAGCCCGAGTCGAGCATGTCGTCCACCAGGATGACCGGGCCGTATTCTCGTTGGCGCTGTCGGGTGCTGCGCTGATCAGGGCGGCTATCAGCGGCGCGGCCAATCCCGTGGATCGTTCGAGGCCGGCTGGCGTAAGCTGAACGGCGTCTTCCAGTGTGAGCGTGGCGCGAGCCAGGGCCGTCAGAACTTCCCGGATCTTCTCGTTGGAAAGGCCGAAGGCATCGTGCAGGCGAACGACGGCGCTGGTTGCATTGGGCATTCGGCCATCTCCCTTCGGAAAGCCCTCACTCCATGGGAACGGAGCGGACTATGACGCATTCGATCACATCCCGTGGTGCGGCTTTCGGTTACAGTATGTGCCATGCGTTGAATGCAGAGGCCTCTCATGCCCGCTCGCGCTCGCCCATCACACCGCAGCATCGCCGCGCAGGTCGCGCAGATACGCCGCGCCCGTGACGAAGCACCGCTGCGAGCCGCCCAGGCCGAACTGGCGGCGATCCTCGACGGGCTGAATGCGCTGGGTGAACTGGACAAGCTGCGCGAGTCTGGCTTGTCGAGACTGCTCTCCGGCGGCCCAGTTGCCGTGCAGGGCAGCCTGCCAGAGCCGTGGGTGGGGGCGGTCATCTGGCAGCGCGCGCCCGGCTACTTCGGCTATCGCACCCTGACGCTGTACGGGATATGGGCGCTGCGCAATGGGGAGGAAACCCAACTGCGAACCGGCGTCCGCCGCCTCGCCTACGCGCTTGATTTCTTCGAGGCGGACGCCTACCACAAACGCATCCGCCGCGAGTTCGCGCTCTACTACGCCGATGATGGCGCACCGCCCGCTGAGGATGCCGCCGTCTGGAATGCCAGCTACACGCCAGACAATCGTCTGGCCCTGCGCGCTGAAGCGGCGGAAGCGATCACCCGTCTGATTCGCTGAAGCCGAATTCATCATCCTCGTCGCGCAGGCGGGCGTCACGGTCCCACGACGGGCCGCTGGACGGTGGTTGAACCGGCGGCTCGAAACCGGGCGGCGGTGCAGCAGTTGGCCCGGATTGGGCGCGTAGCGCATCGTCAAAACTGTGCTGGCGGGCGATGGCGCGCAAATCGGGCCGCTGCTTCGCCGGCGAAATCGTCGCGCCGAGGCCGAGCGCGTCATCCTGTGCGCCGCTGCGGTCGAACAGAATCTGAAGGAACGGCAGGGCCGCTTCTCCGCGGCGGCGCAGAAACAGAATAGCCGCCAGCGCCAGCCCAAATGGCAGCGCGCACAGCGGTACGCAGCACAGCAGCGTGAAAAACTCCGGGCTGTTGGCCTGCGTCATGTTGCCCCTTTCGCCTCAATCCTC
>JAEURB010000325.1 GCA_016788435.1 Anaerolineae bacterium
ATCTCCATCAGGCCTTCAGCGCCGCCCCGGTTGGCATCGCCTATTGCGACCCGCGCGGCCTGCTGCTGCTCACCAACAAGGCCCTCCGTGAACTGATCGGCCTGAGTGAAGTCGAAATGGCGGCCAGTTATGGTCAGCCGGTCTTCTCGTGTCCGGTGTTCGGCGAATCCATGCGTGTCTTCTTCGGCGCCGAATCCGTGCGTGGCCCACGCGAAATGTGCTACACCGCCCGCACCGGCCGCGACGTCTGCCTCGATGTCACCAGCCTGCCCGTGATGTCCAACAATGTGCAGCAGGGCGTCGTCCTCGTCTTTACCGATGTCACCCAGCGCAAACGCATGGAAGAGGCCGAACAGGAACACCGCCGCCTGGCCGATGCGCTGCGCGTCACCGGAACGGCGCTGGCGCGCACGCTCGATTCAGACGCCGTGATGAACCTGATCCTCGCCAACGTCGGCACCGTCGTGCCGCACCGCGCCGCGAATATCATGCTGCTCGAGGCCGACCGGGCGCAAACCGTTTTCTCGCGCGGTTACACCCCTGAGGAACAGCGGCAGTTGGAATCCGTGTGCCTGCGCATGGACGACGTGCCGTTGTTCGCGCAGATGACCGAAACGAAGCAGCCGCTGGTCGTGCCCGATACCAGAAGCGATCAGGACTGGAGGTGGGCCGGAATCTCCTGGGTGCGTTCATACCTCGGCGCGCCAATCGTCGTCTACAACCGGGTGGTCGGTTTCATCAATCTGGACTCCGATCGAACCGATACCTTCAGCGCACGCGATCTTGACCGCCTCAGCGCCTTCACCGATCAGGCAGCAGTCGCTATCGAAAACGCGCAGATGTTTGACGCGGCCTACCGCGACGCCCACGAAATGCGCACGCTGCACCGCGCCACGTCCTTCCTGGTCGCCTCCAACATGTTCACCTCCGACAATATGACGGAGATCGCCCGCCGTATCGCCGAGACAGTCGTCGGCGAGTTCGGGCAGGTGAACTGCGGCGTGATTGTCGTCAGTGAGGTCAGCAGCGAGCTGACGTGGCTGGCGCAGGCGGGTGAGTATGCCCGTACCGCCAACCCGCAGCTTTTCCTCGATGGTCAGGGGCTGATTCCCGAGGCTGTGCGAACGGGCCAGGTCATCTACGTGCCTGATGTGGCGCTCCATCCCGGCTATGTGGCGTCCTCTCCGCTCACCCAGTCGGAACTGGTCATCCCCCTGCGCACGTCCAAGGGCGTCTACGGCGCGCTCGATATGCAAAGCGCCGATACCGATGCCTTCGATGAGCAGGATCGCCATGTGCTCATCGCGTTTGCCGAGCGCGCGGCCGCCGCCATCGAGAATATGCGCATCTACAGCGATATTCAGCGGCGCGTGCGCGAGCGCACGATGGAGCTCAACCGCGTCAAGGAACGCGCCGAGGCCATCCTTAACCACAGCAGCGACGCGATTCTGCTCATGCGCGCCGATGCCCGGGTGCAGCAAACCAATCGCGCTTTCAACGACATGTTCGGCTTCATGCCCGATGAAGTCTACAACCACTCGTTCGAGGCGATTGCCGCCGCCGAACACGCGCAGGTCCTGCAGCAGGCGCTGGAAGAAGTCGTGGTCAATCACTGGCCGCAGCGCGTCGAGGTGACCGCCATCCGCCACGATGGCACGCCCTTCGAGGCCGATGTCATGATGTCTCCCATCTTCAACCAGCCAGGCGGGCAG
>JAEURB010000395.1 GCA_016788435.1 Anaerolineae bacterium
TCATGGCCTGGGCCACCAGCACGATCATGTCGCGGTCCTCGTCGTAGCCGAGGCCCATCTGCGCGACGCGGAAGCGCGGGTTGATTGGCTCACGCAAATCGAGGCTTCCACCTGGGGCGGCCTCGCCCGAAGCCGGATAGCGTGAATCGAGGTCCTGAAGCAGCTCTTCGATCGCATCGCCCAGCGCGCGCGCCTGTTCCTTCTCAATGATGAGCGAAATCAGCACGTCACCGCTGGCCGCCTGAAGATAGAAGACGCGCCGCCCCTTCGGCCCAACGGTGCCGAGCGTGAGAAACTCTGCCGGGTTCAACTCGATCTCGAAATCAGCCATTGCCGCGTTCGTCTCATGCCTTGGGTGAGGCCGCTCCCGCCGGGCGGGGGTCGGACTGGGTCAGGTGTGCTGTATCGTTCACGCCGCCGACATACGGGCGGCCAAACTCCAGATTGAGCGTGCTGATGGATGCCGGAGCGATGACGATGCGCTGAAACTGGTCAAGATGCATCCCCAGATAATGGGCGATCAGCATCTTGATCAGGTCGGCGTGGCTGACCACCGCGATCACATCTTTCGGGTGCGCCGCCACCAGCGCCTCGACCGCTTCGATGGCCCGCTGCTGGACGCCGCGCATGGTTTCGCCGCCCGGAAAGCTGGCGCGCGATGGCGTTTGCTGAACCATCTGCCACATCTTGCGCCCCTGCAGATCGCGGATGGCCATGCCTTCCCATTCACCGTAGCGCACCTCGGCGATGCCGTCCTGCACGCGAACGGTGAGCGCCGGATGATGGGCGGCCACCGCCTGCGCCGTTTCCATGGTCCGTTCGAGCGGGCTGGAATAGATGGCCGCCAGCGGCGCGCCAGCCAGCCGCAGACCGAGCGCCTCGGCTTGAGCGCGGCCTTCGTCGTTGAGATGGACTTCGGGAGTCCAGCCTGCCAGCCGCCCCGTCTTGACGAAATCGTTGACGGCGTGGCGAATGAGGAGCACCTGCGTCATGGTTGAACAGACCTGCACCCTGGGCCGCACGTTCGCGGGATGATAGCACATCGGTCAGGCGGCTGCATGTTCTCTGAATCCACGCTCATTCGCTCATGCACGGTGTTTCAGGCCCGTAATTTTGTTATAATGTGGCGCAATTCGACACCCGTCAGGACAGCAGGATGGACATTGGAGTCATCTCGGATATACATGCGGATTCGGCGGCACTGGAAATAGCGTTCAACCGGCTGGAGCAGGTTCACAAAGTCACTCAGTATGTGTGCGCGGGCGATTTGGTGGGGCGCGGCCCTCAGCCGGATCGCGTGGTGGAGATGATGCGCGAACGCATGATGCCCACTGTGCGCGGCAATCACGACGAGTGGAATTATGTTCTGAAGCCCGAAAACCGTCAGTATCTCAAGGACTTGCCGCTGGAATGGCGCGGCGAGTTCGACAGCCGCCAAGTCTATATGTGTCACGGCAAGCCGGGCAACAACCTGTGGGGCCTCTACCGCGACCACGTATCCAACACGCTGCTCAATATGATGCTCACCTCACTCGGCGCAGACGTGCTGATCAGCGGGCATACCCACGTTCCGCTGTTCGTGCGGGTGGAGCGGGGCGTGGTCGTCAATCCGGGTTCGGTTTACACGTTCTCCAACGCGCGCGCCACGTCGCACAGCTACGGTGTGCTGCATACCAGCGATTTGACGTTCGACCTCTATGATGTGACCGTGCCGCTGGGCGAACAGATCGCCTGATTCCACCGACACGGATTGGGCTGCTATTGCTCCCCGAAGTGCTGTGACGCCTGGCCGGTTCGCAGCTCGTGCCACCACGCCAGCAGGCGTTCCGTGGTTGCCAGCGCGAGGGGCAGGTTTTCGAGCGCCTCACCGCTGAACCAGCCTGCCTCGCTGGCATCGTCACCGGCGGCCAGCACCCCGCCGGTATACACCGCTGAGTAGCCGATCACGAGGTCGGCCATGCCGTCTGGGTCGGGACGGTGGTACAGCCCGATCAGCCCGGTCACTGCCACGCGCATCCCAGTCTCCTCTTCTA
>JAEURB010000495.1 GCA_016788435.1 Anaerolineae bacterium
CGCCGCGCCACGCGCAGCGCCCGGCCAATGTCCCGCGTCCACACGGAGCCAGACAGGCCGTAGGGCGTGCCGTTGGCCAGCCGTACCGCCTCGTCCTCGCCGTCAAAAGCCTGAATGCAGACGACCGGGCCGAAGATCTCCTCCTGCACGATGCGCATTCTGTCCGTCACATCCACATACACGGCCGGTGTGAGGTAGTTCCCGTTCGCCAACGCGCCGCCGGGGATGTCGCCGCCGCACAGCCGTGTCGCCCCTTCGGCATCGCCGATCCTCAGGTAGTCGAGCACCGTTTGGCGATGCTGCGGCGTGATCAGCGGCCCCTGCTCGGTCGTCTCATCGGCGGGGTCGCCTACCTTGAGCGCCTGCGCCCGCGCCGTGAAGCGCGCAACGAATTCGTCAAAGACCGGGCGCTCGACCAGAATGCGGCTGCGCGAACAGCAGTCCTGCCCGGAGTTGTCGTACACGGCAAAGATGGACGACTCGATGCAGGTGTCCAGGCGGGCATCGGCAAAGACCACGTTGGCCGACTTTCCGCCCAGTTCCAACGACACGCGCTTGATGCCGTCCGCCGCCTGCTTCATCACACCCACCCCGACCTCGGTCGAGCCGGTGAACGAGATTTTGCGCACCAGCGGATGCGTGACAAGCGCGGTTCCGGCTACGCTGCCCGAACCCGTGACGACATTGAGCACGCCTTCCGGCAGGCCCGCCTCCAGCATTAGGTCGGCCAGCGCCAGGGCGCTCAACGGGGTGGCGCTGGCGGGTTTGAGCACCACGGTGTTGCCCATCGCCAGCGCGGGCGCGATCTTCCAGCCCGCAATCACCAGCGGGAAGTTCCAGGGCACGATCAGCGCACACACGCCGAGCGATTCGCGGAAGGTCATCACCGTGCCGTCGGCGTTAGCCGGAATCGTCTGGCCGTGGAATTTATTGACGGCTCCGGCGTAGTACTCGAAGGTGTTGGCCACCGCCCCGATTTCGCCTCGTGCCGCACTGATCGGCTTGCCGCCGTTGCGCGACTCGATCTGGGCCAGCATCTCGCGGCGCTCGCGGATCAGGTTGGCGATGCGCTGCAGCAGTTGGCCGCGCTCGCGTGAGCGCATCGTGTGCCACGGGCCGACGGTAAAGCGAGCATGGGCCGCCTGCACCGCCGCGTCCACATCCGCAGCTGTCGCCTGCGCCACCTGCGCCAGCACCGAGTTGTCGGCGGGGTTAAGCGCGGGCGCGGTGCGGCCGTCGGCGCTGGCGACGCGGCGGCCAGCGATCATCAATCCTTCAAAGGGTGTCGTCATGATTCGTCCTATTCTGGCGTCACGTAGGCCGCGGTGATGCCGCCGTCCACCATGAACTCGGTTCCCGTGACATAGGACGACTCATCCGAAGCCAGGTAGAGCGCGGCGTAGGCGATCTCCGCCGCTTCCCCGAAGCGCCCCATCGGCACATGCACCAGCCGGCGCTGCTTCTTCTCGTCCGTGTTGAGAAAGCTCATCAGTAGTTCGGTGCGCAGCGGGCCGGGGCACAGCGCGTTGACGCGGATACCTTCGCGGGCGTGAATGACCGCCAGTTCGCGCGTCATCGCCAGCACGCCGCCCTTGCTGGCCGTGTAGGCCAATTGCGGGGTAGCCGCGCCCAGCAGCGCCACAAATGAGGCGGTGTTGATGATCGAGCCGCCGCCCGCCCGCCGCAGCGCCGGAATGCCGTACTTGCAGCCGAGAAACACGCCCTTCAAGTTGATCCCCATCGTCAGATCCCACACCGATTCCTCGGTCGTGACCGCGTTATCGTCGTCGCTGTGCATGATACCGGCGTTGTTGAACAGCACGTTCAGCTTGCCGAAACTGCGTTCGGCGGCCTGCACCATGGCCTCGCAGTCGGCCGCCTTCGACACATCGGCGCGCACAAAGACGGCCTGGCCGCCGGCCGCCTCGATTTCACGCACGACCGCTTCGCCCGCCGTGCGATTGACATCCGCGACGACGACCTGCGCGCCTTCCGCCGCGAACAGCAGCGCCGTTTCGCGGCCAATCCCGTTGCCTGCGCCCGTGATGAGCGCGACTTTCCCCTGCAAACGCATGGATGCTCCCCTTTGCTTCGGCAATCGATCTGCTTTATCCGCTCAATGATGGCTGATCTGCCTCACCCAACCTCACCCCCGGCCCCTCTCCGCACACGGAGTGGGGTGAAGGGCAGGCGGTTCGCGAACCGCCCCTACGACGCCTCGCCAAATCGGAGGGGGATGAGGTCATATCTGCTCGAAGTAGCGCGCGCGCTCCCAATCGGTCACGGCGCGGTCGCAGGCTTTCTGCTCGGTCTTGAAGAAGTGCAGATAATGCTCAACCACCTCGTCGCCGAAGGCCTGACGGGCGAAGGTGCTGCCTTCAAGTTCACGGATCGCCTCGCGCAGCGTGCGCGGAACCTGCGGCAAATCTCGCGCCGAGTAAACATCGCCCTCGAAGATCGGCGGCGGCTCAATATGGTTGCGAATGCCGTCCAGCCCGGAAGCCAGCGACGCCGCGTAGGCCAGATACGGATTGATGTCGGCGCCGGGAATGCGGTTCTCGATGCGCAGCGCCTTGCCATGCCCGACCACGCGATAGCCCGCCGTCCGGTTGTCGTGGCTCCAGGCGAGGCTGGTGGGGGCCCACGAGCCGGACTGGTAACGCTTATACGAGTTGATGGTCGGCGCGTAGAAGAGCATCAGTTCGCGGGTGTGGGCGATCCAGCCGCCGAGGAACCAGCGGAAGGCATCGGAGCAACCGTGCACCGGCCCGATGGACTGGTCGCCGACGAAGCGGTTGGCGCGGCCATCGGCATCCCACAGGCTCAGGTGGAGGTGGGCGCTCGACCCGGCGTAGCGTTCATCCACCTTGGCCATGAAGCTGACGGCCAGCCCGATCTGATGGGCGATGTCCTTGAAGGCCTGCTTGTAGACGGTATGGCGGTCGGCCATCGTCAGCACATCCGAGTAGCGCAGATTGAGCTCGTGCTGACCAGGCCCCCACTCGCCCTTGCTGCTCTCGACCGGCACGCCGCTGGCGCTGAGGTGCTTGCGCGCGGCGGCGTTCAGCACTTCTTCGCGCGTGCCTTGCAGGATGTGATAGTCCTCAATGTAGGCGCCAAAATGGGTGAGATTGACATAATGCTTTTCGCGGGCGCTGCGGTAGGTTTCGTCGTAGATGAAGTATTCGAGTTCCGATGCGCCCATGCCGATAGCGCCATCGGCCCGCGCGGCGTCGAGCTGGCGGCGCAGGATGCTGCGCGGGGCGACGCTGACCATCTTGTCCGTCTTCTCGTCCCACAGGTCGCACAGCACGAGCGCCGTCTTGTCGAGCCAGGCGGCCAGGCGCAGGGTGCTGAGGTCTGGCACGCAGTGGACATCGCCGTAGCCCTGCTCCCAGTTGGCGTAGGTGTAGCCGGGTATCGGCTCCATCGGCATATCGGCGGTGAGCAGATAGTTGCAGGCGTGAATGCCGGATTCGACCGTGTGGTCGAGGAAGAACTCGGCCGTCATGCGCTTGCCCATGTAGCGGCCATACAAGTCGGAAAAGGCGGTGATGACCGTCTCAATCTCGCCGCTTTCGACCTTCTGGCGCAGCGCGTCCAGCGTCAGCATCCCTCTGACGGCTTCCCCCATAACCCACCCCTCTCACGCTTGACCGGCCCGCGCCGGATGGACTGGAGTGTAACGATAACGCCGAGGCAGACCAGATTGCCATTGCGGAGGGCATTTCAGTCGTTGAGCGGGAGGGCAGGCGCAGGGATTACGTCTTCTGTAACTATGTGTTGGCTGCGAGTGTATTTAGCGGTAAATTAAGTTCAAGGTTGGAAGCAACCGATCGCCTCAGATGGGGACTTGTTCATACCATGGAAAACCGTATACGTTCAATCGAACTTACTGAAGACGGCGACATGGCGCTTCTCGCCGATGACTATGTAATGGCAATAGAGAAGTACCAGTCAGCAGTAGAACTGTGGAGCGATAACCAACGCGCTCATGCAGGCCTCTTGATCGCATGGTTGTCCAAGGGAGACAACCATAGCACGTTAGCAGAGGCTGACTGGATTCTGAAAGTTTACGCCGTACAGCACCCAGAATCAGCAGGAACCTTACGCGAATATGCATTAGAAGCAAGGGCAAATGCGAACAAGAACTTGGGCAGGTGGTATGAAGTAGAACGTGATGCTCGGGAACTCCTCGGTCTAAGCCCCAGCAATGCCGAGGCAAAGCAACTTCTCAATGAGGCCAACCAAATGATCCAAATGGATAGAACATACTTTCCAGATGCTGCGGTGACTCAACCCGAGTACCAAATGCCGACAAGAGTGAAAGCAAGTACAACAGCTAGGATGAATTATCGCTACGAAGAGTCAAAATGGGCCAAGGTCGAATCCGGCTCTTTCATCATGGGGAGCACCCTAAGGCGTCACCCTAAGACCGAAAGTGATGAGATGCCGGAGCATAGCCTGAATATTCCGGTCGGTTTTCACATCTCGCGAAACCTTGTGACTATGAGCGAATTCATCTCCTTCGTAGAAGACACCTCATATCCATGGGATACCTCAAATTTGGCGAGTAACCAGCCAACGCATCCCGCGACAAGTGTAAGTTGGCTCGATTGTGTTGCATACTGCGATTGGCTCACGCAGATCCTAGTCGGGTCAGGAATAGTCTCCCAGAAATTCATTGTGCGACTTCCAACTGAGGCGGAATGGGAACGAGCGGCACGGGGCACGGACGGACGAGTTTTTCCATGGGGAAACAAGTTCGATCACCGCTTGTGCAATTCTGGCTACAAAAGCGCGAGTGACCGCAAGTCTGGATTAATCGCTCTTTTGCCAAAGAATTGGGTAAACAACCGTGAGGATTCGTCATATCTCAAGACAACACCAGTAGGTAATTTCAGCCCCCGAGGCGACAGCCCTACTGGCTGCACCGATATGGCTGGAAATGTCAATGAGTGGACAAGCACTCTTTACGACTTCCCCTATCCGTACACGCTTCAAGATGGCCGCGAGAATACAGCTTCAATGGAGCGAAGAGTAGTTCGTGGTGGATCGTGGGAACGCCCTGAAGCTGACTTGCGTGTAACATATCGTATGAGACGAGACTCGCGCGGATATAGAAGTCATGCCCTTGGCTTTCGTGTTGTGATTGGTGTACCTATTACTTCGGTACACTGATACGGTCAATTGCAGCAATTCAACTCTGGGGCAGCCAAAACAGCTGGGCACTCAAAACCAGATTTGGGGCACGGCCACATTTCTGTGTTGGCGTGTACCTAACCCGCTCTCGCCCGCGATCGTCCCTTGCCCCTGTTCTGATCACTCACCGCCTCAGCACTCAAACACGAACCAGCAGTACTCATTCCGCAGGCGCTGGTCGTCCAGCACGAGGGCGCGGATAGAGGCGGGGAGCTGCGCGCGCTGCCACTGGCATTCCAACCTCCCCGCTTCCAGCCGTTCGCAGGCAGGGGCAGCGGCGCGGGCCGCCCGGATCGCGTAGGCTGCTGCACCCAGTTCGTGCGCGGCCACATGCGCTACCACGGCGGATTGCCCGGCGGCGAACGCTGCTTCCCGTGCTGCGCCATTCAGTTCGCGGGCAGCGCCCATCGCATGACCGCCGGCGGCCCGTGCCTGCGTCATCGTGATTTCGCCGCGCGACCAAGCCCGCGCAGCCTCAATCGCCCGGCGCGGCCGATCGTCAGCGGGCTGCGCTTGTTCGAACAGGTGCAGCACATGCTGCGCGCAATCCGCCGCCCACACGGCCAGCAGGCGATGATCGGCGTCTTCGAGAGTGCCGCCGCGCCGCACGGCGATCAGGCGGGGGTCGCGCTCCTTGCCGAAAATCATGGATCTATCCCTTCGCATAAACTAACCAACACTATGCTACGCGTTGTTTGAAGGACCGCAGCACGTGCTGAACAAACGGCGCAGCGCCCTGCACGGCACGGTTACGGCGGAAGGCCTGCTGGCCAACGATGGTGGCTCCCCGCCCTTCGAGCATCGCGCCCATTGTCTTCAGGCTGCTGCGCGGATGAAACAGATAGGTGCAGAAGATGGCGACGGGTTTCCCCTGCAGTGAGGGGAGCGCCGGAACCCACAGCGCCGCCTTGGCAGGTTTGGTGCCGAACAGGATGAAGCCCTCCACCCACGTGCCGATAAACAACAGGTCTGCCTGCTCGATGTCGGACGCGCGCACTTGACTGACGGCCTTGATCGTGGCGTCATGCCCCTGGCCGCGCACCGCCTCCAACATTGCCTCAGCAGCGGCTCGTGTATGCCCCTGCCGACTGTTGAACAGAATTAGAACATTCATCGCAAATCCCCGTAATAGATTCGAATGATATAATAATTGTAACACTAAAGCTGGAGAGCGGGCGCCAATACCATCCACGGAGCGATGGTCACTGGCCGCCTGGTCTCGGAATAGATAACCCGATACAACGGGGGGAAGATGACGCACAAAGAGCTGGTTCAGGACTTTTTCGCCCAGAAGCGAATCGCCGTGAGTGGATTATCGCGCAAGAAGGACAGCGGAGCCGGAGCGATTTACCTGAAACTTCGGGAGAAGGGGTATCAGGTCGTTCCGGTTCATCCGGAGGCCGAGGCCTTCTACGGCGACACCTGCTATCCGAATCTGAGCGCCATTCCGGGTGGCGTGGATGCGGTGTTCATCATGAACAGCCCGGACGTTACCGAGAAGGTCACTGACGAGGCGATTGGGTTGGGCATCAAGCGCGTGTGGATGCACAACAACACGCTCATGGGTTCCAGCGCGTCAAAGACGGCAGTCGAACACTGCCGGGAAGCCCACGTGAACGTGATTTCAGTCGGTTGCCCGATGATGTTCATGAACGCCGACCCGTTCCATAAGGGGATGGGCTGGTTCCTCAAAGCGACGGGCCGCTTCAAATAGCCAGACGCTGGAACTGAAGAGCCTCAACGCCGAGGCGCAGAGGCAGAACGAGAGAACGCAGAGGGGATAAGTCCTCAGCGTTCTCTTTCTTTTCTCCGCGTCTCGGCGATAGGGCTTTTTCTTTAGCCACCGGTGAACGACCGCACCCCCGGCGTGTTGCGCGCGATGACGCGGCCGCGTGAAATGACATGCGTCGGCGTGACCTGATGGCGCAGCGCCTCGAAGGTGTTGATGACGGGCAGCACGACCAGATTGGCCGGGTTGCCCACCTTGAGGCCGTAATCGGCGATTTGCAGCGCGTGGCCGCTGTTACCGGTCACCATGTCGTAGCAGGCGTCAATTTCCTTCAGGCCGGTCATCTGGCTCACGTGGACGGTCATATAGGCCACGCCGATCAGGCTGCCCGTGCCGAAGATGTACCAGGGGTCGTGGATGCAGTCCTGCCCGACGCTCACATTCTGGCCGTTCTGCCACAGTTCCTTGATGCGCGTCAGACCGCGCCGCTTCGGGTAGGTGTCGGTACGGCCTTGCAGCGTGATGTTGATGAGCGGGTTGGCGATGAAGTTGATGCTGGTGCGGCGCAGGAAGCCCATCAGCTTGTAGGCATAGGAATCGTTGTACGAGCCGAAGGCGGTCGTGTGGCTGGCGGAGACGCGCGGCCCGTTGCCGCGCTTGATGGCCTCGGCCACGATGACTTCGAGGAAACGCGACTGGTCATCATCCACCTCGTCGCAGTGGATATCAATCAGCGCGCCGTATTGATCGGCGAGGTCGAAGGCGCGCTGCACCGAGCGCACGCCATCCTCACGGGTCAGCTCGTAGTGCGGGATGCCGCCGACCGCGTCGCAGCCGCGCTTGACCGCCGTTTCCACCAGCCCGTCGTTCTCCGGCCGCGAGTAGAAGCCATCCTGCGGGAAGGCGACGACTTGCAGCGTCATCCAGTCCTTCACCCGCTCGCGCAGGTCGAGCAGCGCATCGAGGGCGATCAGGCGCGGCTCGGTCACGTCCACGTGGGTGCGGACATAGAGCACGCCGTGAGTCGCCATCAGCTTGAGGGCTTCAAGCGCCCGCGTTTGCACGTCCTCGTAGGTGAGTGAGCCTTTGCGCTCGCCCCAAATCTGGATGCCCTCGAAGAGCGTGCCGCTTTCGTTGTAGCGCGGCTGACCGGCCGCCAGCACCGAATCGAGGTGGATGTGCGGCTCGACGAAGGGCGGCGACACCAGATGGCCGCCGGCGTCAATCACCTCATCGGCGGGGGCGTCTACACGCGGGGCGATCTCGACGATTTCACCATCCACGCTGTAGACATCCATCACCTCGGCGTGGTGGCGCAGGCGTGCGTTCTTCACGAGCAGCGTGCTCATCTTTGCGTCCCCTTATCCTCTGGCTACCGCAAAATGGCAGCAGGCAACCGGGCAATAGGTCACAAATGCCAGGCCCAGGATTTTGTGTGCCTTGCCCCATGTGCGCTAGAGTCCGCATGTATAGACTTTTTTGCATCGTCTTGCCACAAAACCATCGAGGAGAGGGCCATGAATCGCAGGGTGCTGTTCGTGCTGGTCATGCTCGTATTGAGCAGTTTACTCCTCAGCGCCGGAGTGATGGCGCAGGATGAGCCGCTCAAGGTATTTGGGGCGTACGCAACGCCGATTGAAGAGCCGTGGGACGGCGTGATTCATGCCGCACTGCAGGCCGCTGCGGATGAGGGCCTGATCGAGTACACGTATCAGGACGA